>CAZEWY010000141.1:0-9711 GCA_964515945.1 uncultured Cellvibrionaceae bacterium | reverse complement strand
GGTGCCCACTGCGAACTTAATGGCGTTTACCTGCCGCGCCGCAATCAGCATGTGGACTATCACACCTGCATCGAACATGCGGTGCCGCGCTGCACCACCACGGAATCCTTCCGGGGCATTGTCGGCGATACGGCCCGGGCCGTCTTCAATGGCCGCATTCATATTCATCCGGACGCGCAAAAAACATTGGCGCAACTGAGCAACAAGAACCTGCTTACCAGTGACAAGGCCGAGGTGGACACCAAGCCCGAGCTGGAAATCTACGCCGACGATGTGCAGTGCGCGCACGGGGCGACGGTGGCCCAATTGGATGATACCGCCGTTTATTATTTGTGCAGTCGCGGTGTTTCCCGGAGCGAGGCCGAAGTTATGTTGAGCTTCGGTTTTATCAACGAACTGGTGGACAAACTGCGCCATGAGTCGATCAGTGCCTATTTGCGCCCGCTGCTGGCTCAGTTGTTTGCGCGGGACCCGAAACTCATGAGGCATATCGCATGACCCAGGCGGAAACCCTGACAGCGAACGGCAAGTTGAACTTTGATGTTCATGCCGTGCGCAAGGATTTTCCCATCCTTCACCAGGAGGTCAATGGGCACCCGCTGGTGTACCTGGATAATGCCGCCACCACGCAAAAACCCGATGCCGTCATCACCGCCATCAGTAATTACTATCGCGGTTACAATTCCAATGTGCATCGCGGCGCTCATACACTCAGTGACAAGGCCACAGCAGCCTTCGAAGCAGCCCGGCGAACAGTGTCGGATTTTATTCAGAGTCCGCGCCCGGAGCAGATCATCTGGACTCGCGGCACCACTGAGAGCATCAATCTCGTGGCCGCGACCTGGGGGCGCGCCAATATTCACGATGGCGACAAAATTCTGGTATCCGCCCTGGAGCACCATTCCAATATCGTGCCCTGGCAACTGGTGGCACAGGAAAAGGGCGCCACGGTTGTTCCTGTCCCGGTTGATGCCCAGGGCGATATTGATCTCGGTTCCCTGGATACACTTCTGGACAGCCGGGTCAAAATGGTGGTTGTCGGCCACGTATCCAACGCCCTGGGAACGGTTAATCCCGTCGCGGATATTGTGGCGCGCGCTCATGGAGTCGGTGCCAAGGTTTTGGTGGACGGTGCCCAGTCCGTGGCTCACTGGCCGGTGAATGTACAGACGCTGGATTGCGACTTTTACGCCTTTTCCGGGCACAAACTCTTCGGTCCGACCGGCATAGGCGTACTCTGGGGTCGTGAAGAGCTGTTGGAGTCCATGCCACCCTATCAGGGCGGCGGGGAAATGATCGAGACCGTCAGTTTTTCCGGCACCACATTTAACGCGTTGCCGTACAAGTTTGAAGCGGGAACGCCCGATATCGCCGGCGCCATAGGTCTGGCCGCCGCCATTAAATATCTCAACGGGCTGGATCGCCAGGCCGCTGCCGAACATGAAGCGGCTGTTCTCGGTTATGCGGTTGAAAAGGGAAAACAATTTCGGGGATTAAAGCGCGTAGGTGAAGCGAGCGTGGTTGCCGGCGTCTTCAGTTTTTTACTGGAAGGCACCCATCCCTCGGACGTGGGCATGCTGCTGGATCAGCAGGGTGTCGCGGTTCGCACTGGCCATCATTGCGCGCAACCATTGATGGAGCACTATGGCATACCCGGTACCGTGCGGGCGTCCTTTGCCATTTACAACACCATGGAAGATGTTGATCGACTGTTCGCAGCACTGGAGAAAGTAAAAGGCTTTTTGGTATGAACGAAGTTATAGCTGCAAGCCACAAGCTTAAGAAGGTAACAGAATGAGTGTAGAAACTTTTAGCGTCACTGATACCATTTCGATTACGCCAGCCGCTGCTCTGCATTTCAGTCAGCAACTGAAGCAGAAAGGTGGTAAAGGCGTGCGCATCAGTTTGAAAAAAAGTGGTTGTACGGGATTTAAATATGTTTTCGATGAGGTGGACGCCGCTCAAGCGGACGATGTGTGTATGACTCTGGAAAATGGCGTGGAAGTTTATGTCAGCGCGGTCGATCTACCGGCCTTGCGCGGCACCGAGATTGATTACACCAAGGAAGGTTTGAATCGGACACTGAAGATTAACAATCCCAATGTGAAAGATGCTTGCGGTTGTGGCGAAAGTTTTAGCGTTTAAAAAGGTGGTAAAGGGCTGAGTATGGGCGCCTCTATTAATTGCTTGCGATCTCTGGCTTTCAGGCGAAATGCATATCAAGGCATCCCGTACAGGAATACTGGTTGTCTTCCGAAATGGGATAACGCTGAGATGCTTTTCGCCTGGAAGCCCCGAAGGGCGCGGCCTGACAGGCGCTATTGCGGCGTTGGCTTGCTTACCAAGGACAACCAGCCTTGGCCTGCGCAAACCGCCTTGCACTAGCGCCTGTCAGGCTACGCAGAGACCACAATCAATTAAATAGAGGTGCCCTAATGTCGGAACAACGAATTGTCACTACGGTACGCGACTGCCCCGCGCGACTTGTGCCGGTAGGGGATCCTATCACCATTCCCGCGCACACCTTTATCACCATTACGCAATCACTCGGTGGTAACTATACGGTTGTCTACAACGGCAATATGGCCCGTGTGGACGGCACCGACGCCGATGCCCTGGGTCTACAAAAGCAGGTACTGGAGTTTGATGATCGCGGTGACGACATCATTCATGAAGATCAGGTATGGCAGGCGCTGGAAACAGTTTACGACCCCGAGATCCCGGTCAACCTGAAAAGCCTCGGCCTGATTTACAAGCTGGATATCGACCAGGAGCGGAAGCTGGTAACCATCGATATGACGCTGACCGCCCCCGGCTGCGGCATGGGCCCGGTGCTGGTGGGTGATGTGGAATACCGAGTGGCGCAAGTGCCCAATGTGAAAAAGGTAAAAGTAGAACTGGTTTTTGATCCGCCCTGGCACCGGGAAATGATGTCCGAAGAAGCGCAACTTGAAACCGGCATGTTTTTTTAAACGAGAGAATCATTATTTTGACAAGTGATACGGCATTGAATACAGCGGTTGCCCGCAATCCTTTCGGCACCGATATCACGGTAGAAGATATCGTGGATACCCTCGGCTTTTTCGATAGCTGGGAGGATCGCTACAAATACATTATCGACCTGGGCAGGGAACTGCCCCCCATGGATGATGCAAAGAAAGATGAGGATCATCTGGTCCGCGGCTGCCAGAGCCAGGTCTGGATCGATGAAACCCTGGAAGATGGTCGCCTCTGGTTCGAAGTCGACAGCGACGCCTTTATCGTCAAAGGCCTGCTCGGAGTCGTCCTCGCCGCCTACAACAGCAAAACGCCACAACAAATCCTCGATTTTGATATAGAAGCCTACTTCGAAGAGATAGGCCTGCTGAAACACCTGAGCCCCACACGCGGTAATGGCTTGCGGGCGATGGTGAAGAGAATCCAGGGAATTGCGCAAAACGCCAACCAATAATAAGAAGCCTGATCCACAGAATAGATAGACTTAGTCCTAACTGCCTCGCCCCTGAATGCACCTCATGAAAGTGTGATGCGCCTCACATTTTTGTCGTTATACCTAACCGTTATTTAACGGCAGGTCTTATTACTTGTATAGTTTCTTCCGATAACAGATCGACAGTTGTTCTCCCCCGATGATAAGCGATTTGTTGCAAAAAGAATAAAGAGTAACTGGAATTGAGTTTTGACATGACAACACGGATGTTCAGAAATTTGATGATCGCGACCTTCTTCTTGCTGTCCTGTTCCGGGAGTCATGCCCAGCAGGCTGACACCGAGGCCGTAGAGGAAATCAACAGGATCCTGAATCTTGAAGAACAGCGCCAGGAGCAGGAACGCCGGGAAATCAGGGAGCGGCAGCGGACCCACACCGTTATTCCTTCCAAAAAGCCACCCGAATACGAAATACTTGCGCCGGGCGATCAGGCCTGTTTCGATATCACTGAAATCGCCGTGGAGGGTGTTTCGCTGCTTGATAAGGACGCGATCGAGGCGGCCATCAAAAGCTACCGCGGTCAGTGCCTCGGCATTGCCGAAATCAATCAAATCATCAGTGCCATTACCAGCCTCTATATCAATGCAGGCTACGTGACCAGCCGCGCCTATATTCCGCCCCAGAACCTGCGCTCTGGGCGCCTTCTCATTGAGGTGATCGAAGGGTTTGTTGAGGCAATCAGGGTGGAAGGCGGTCCCACACGACTCGCATCCACTGCCTGGCCGGGGGCGGTAGGCGAGCCGTTGAATTTGCGGATGATCGAGCAGGGGCTCGATCAGGTCAACCGGCTATCGTCGGCTCGGGCGCATGTGCAGTTCCTGCCGGGTGAGAAGGTCGGCGGCACCATTGTTGTCATCACCTATAGAAAAAATGCCCTGCTCGTCGGTTCGATTGGCCGCAATAACAGCGGTCAGCCTTCCACCGGCAAACAACAAATAACCGCGTCCCTTCAGTTGCAGAGCCCATTGGGCCTGAGCGACCATCTATACCTTACAGCACAGGCCGATATCAAGGATGATCATCAGGGTAAAAAGAGTGAAAGCGCCGGCTTGAACTATACCGTTCCCTACGGTTATTGGACCTTCTCTCTTGGCTATAACCAGTTCGAATACATGAACCGGGTGCAGGGCGCCAACACTACCTTCCTGTCCCGCGGCAATAGCCAGACTGAAAGATTCAATGCACGCCGCCTGTTGTTCAGGGACCAGAACCAGAAAATCTCTGCCACAGGGCTGTTTAAGCACCAGAAAAACGACAACTACATCGAAGATGTGAAACTTGAAAACAGCAGCGTGGATTACTTCTCCGCTGAGATCGGCTTCGATTATGAACACTATCTGCCCGGTAATAAGACATTCATTGGTACCTTGACCTACAGCCGGGGCCTGGGTGGGAATGGCAGCGCGGCACAGGACGCAATATACAGCGAGGACTTTCAGAAGGTGAATCTGGATGCAACCTATTCAGACTACACCCGCTGGCTTGAGGGAACCTGGCGTTGGAGTAGTAGTGTGCATGGCCAGTACGGGCGTGGAGACCTCTACAGTGGGGAAACTTTCAGTATCGGGAGCCAGTACACCGTGCGCGGGTTCAAGCAGGACGGTCTGACCGACAGCGGCGGTGCTTACTGGCGCAATGAAATATCCACGACTTATTTCCCGATTGAGCGCAATCCCCGATTTTATGTGAATCCATATCTGGCTGCGGACGCGGGCGTTATTGCCGAAGGTGAAAGCCTTTCCGGCTGGGCCGCCGGGCTTCGCGTCGGTGGTAAATACTTTCGTTCTGAAGTTACTTATGGCCGACCGATTTCGGCGCCTGTAAGAATAGATAAAAGTGAAAGTGTCGTTAATTTTTCCTTCGTGCTATCCGCAGGTTGGTAGTGAGCAAACACGTACGCAAATAAGAAAACAGGGACTCACCGTGAAAGACCTTAAACGCCACGCGAACAGAACTCTCGCCTATTTTTTGTCGGCGTTACTGGCCTTTAATCCAATGCTCGTGTCGGCCCAGGTCGTGGTGGACGAATCGGCCGATGCCGACAAAAGGGCTTCTCTGAACACAGCGGCTAACGGTGTCGATATCGTTAATATTGCCGCTCCCAGCGAGCGCGGTGTTTCCCATAACCAATTCTCGGAGTTCAATGTCTCCCCGCACGGCGTGATCCTCAATAACAGCGAAGGCATCGTCAACACCCAACTTGGCGGACACATAAACGGCAACGCCAACTTGCATGGGCAGGAAGCCAGACTGATCCTTAATGAAGTTACCGGTAAAAATCGTTCATCACTGCAGGGCTATACAGAAATAGCCGGACGCAAAGCCGAATATGTATTGGCCAACCCCTACGGTATTACCTGTAATGGTTGTGGCTTTATCAATACACCCAAGGTCACTCTGGCAACGGGCAGGCCGGAAATGGCAAACGGAGACCTCAAGCATCTCAATATCACTGATGGTGATTTTCTGGTTGAGGGACTGGGGCTGAATGCCACCGACGTCGATCACCTGGATATTCTCACCCGAGCGGCGCAGATCAATGCGGCGGTTCATGCCCAACAGTTACGTATCGTCACCGGCGCCAACCGCGTGGACTATCAGAGCGGTGCCGTTACACCCATAGCGCCGGAAGATGCCGAGAAACCCCTGTTTGGCCTCGATGTCGCTGCGTTAGGCGGTATGTATGCGGACGCCATCACGCTAATGGGAACTGAGCACGGTGTGGGGGTTCGCGCCGCAGGTGATATGGCCGCTAACGTTGGCGACTTTATCGTCACCGCTGAGGGTGATGTTGTGCTCAATGATGTTTCGGCCTCGGAGCGGATGATTCTTTCGAGCACGCGTAACCTGGCCGCTGAAGGTAACCTGCATGCGGATTCCATCCATGCCTTAGCGGCACAGGAACTGTCTCTCACCGGCCATAGGGTGTCCGCTGAAACGCAGATCAGCTTGCGTGCGTCCACTGTTGAAAATGCCGCGGAGTTGGCTGCAGGCTTCGATTCAACCGGTTCAGCGGTAGACGGCGCGCTGCTCAACATAAGTGCTAGTGAAGCTGTTACCAATGCCGGCGATATGATTTCCACTGGCCGTGTGTCATTAAACGCGGAAGCCATAATAAACGACGGTGCCGAGTCGTCTATCCAAGGCGCCAGTAGTGTTTCTTTGGTTGCTGAAAATCTCTCCAATCGCGGCGCCTCGATTGTCTCCGGCGGTACGGCAAGCCTGGATGTTCAAAATGTGCTGGACAACGCGGGCGGTATAGTTGCCGCCAACAAAAATATTGATGTCACCGTTGGCAGCCTGTTGATCAATAGCGACGGCATCATCACGGGCGCGCAGGATGGCAAGGTGTCCGTCGAAGGAGAAATCAACAATGAAAACGCTGAAATACTATTTGAGCAGGGTAGCCTGACGATTGACATCGGCAGCCTCAATAACCATTCGGGGAAAATACACCATGCCGGTGGAGGCATTTTCACGCTCAATATCAGCAATGATTTTGTCAATGATTTCGGTTCGCTCTGGACCAATGGCAGCGCGGCTATTGAAGCGAACAATATTTTTAATAACAGCGGCTATATTTTCGCTGACCAGAACCTGAACCTGGAATCACGAAATCTCATCAGTAATGAATACGGACATATCGGCGCTCGCGAGCAACTGGCACTGCTTGGCGAAACTGTCGAGAACACCTCGGGTACTGTGGTAGCGGAGTACGCTCAAATCGATGCAACATCTGCCATCAACAAGGGTGGTGCCATAGAAGGTCAAAACCTGGTTTTGAATATTGCCGGCAATCTGGAAAACGGCATGGAAGGTAATCAATCCGGTTTGATCAGCGCTCTGGGTACTGACTTCAATGCGTTGTCGCTACAAGTGGATGGCTATCTGGATAATGCAGGTGGACGGATACAAACCAATGCGGAAGGCCTGGATATTGCCGTTGGCAGTTTCTCCAATCAAGCTGGTGAACTCCTGCTTGCCGGCTCGGGCAATTTTACCATTGAGGCACAAACAGGCATTGACAATAGCAATGGCAGCTTGAAAACCGGTGGTTCCCTGAACATCACCGGTAACACCATCAACAACCGGGATGGCCTCATACAGAGCAGTGATTCTCTTTCCATCACGGCAACGGAGTTGGATAACGCTTCTGGCCGGATAGCCGGCAACAGCGATATTCATCTTAAAGCCGATGCAATTTCAAACATAGCGGGAGAAGTCTACGCTGCTGACGTCGACATCGACGCTGTCTCCATAGACAACAGCGGCGGCCAGATTGCGACTAATGCAGGTATTCAATTGGTGGAGGAATCGGTGATCAGCACGGCTGGGGAAATTCGTGCAACCAACATTGCCATAAGCGCCACTGACCTTGACAACAGTGGCGGCGTCATCGAATCCGATACGCTCGACCTGAATATTCTCCATGACCTCATCAATGGTGAATTTGCGGATAAGAACGGCCTGATCAGCGCTTTGGACAGTTCGGCTAATGCATTTAATATTGCCGTTGGTGAACATCTGAATAACAGTAATGGCGTTATTCAAACCAATGCGCAAGCCTTTGTCTTAACCAGCAATCGCTTTAGTAACATTGGTGGCCAACTTACACATGCGGGCAGTGGCGTGCTGACTCTCGCGACACAAACGATGCTGGATAACGCTTCAGGCGTTATCCAAAGCAATGGTGGTTTGGCATTATCCACGTCGTCTCTGGGTAACCAGTCGGGGCTGTTAGCAGCTGAAGGACAATTGCTGGTTGACGTATCGGGTGACAGCGGTGCTTCTATAGACAACAGCGAAGGCGTTATCAGGAGCCGCGGATCGCTATCGTTATCTGCTGCGGAGCTGAATAACAACGGCGGAAACATCAGCGCCTTGGGTGCAGGTGATGCGGTCATTGATATTGAGGGTAGCATCGATAACAGCAGTGGGCTTATTCAAAGCCAGGCTGCAACCACAAGTGTAACGGCTGCTGAAGTCATTAATACACAGGGTCAATTGTTGCAAGGTGGCACCGGTCATCTGGACATTGCTACCGGTAACTTGGTAAACACAGCCGGACGTGTGGCGGCTAACAACAATATTCATATCACCACGCAGGCACTGGATAACAGCCTGGGCGAAATTTTTGCCGCTGCACTCAATGTTCAAGCTGCCGACCTTATTAATAACGGCGGCCTGGTCGAAGCCGATTTACTGCAGCTGTTTTTAACCGGCGACCTCACCAATAGCACCGCAAATGGTGAATCCGGCCTGATCAGCGCTTTAAGTGGCAATGATGATGCGC
This sequence comes from uncultured Cellvibrionaceae bacterium, assembly GCA_964515945.1. GTDB lineage: Bacteria > Pseudomonadota > Gammaproteobacteria > Pseudomonadales > Cellvibrionaceae > CAYQQJ01. The sequence continues at coordinate 928 of CAZEWY010000141.1, read as the reverse complement.
TGCTCATCGAGGTTGGCGGGCACTTCAATAACAGTGGCGGCGCAGTGCAAGCCAACGCACAAAGCTTCACTGTGTCCAGCAACCGTTTCAGCAATACCGGCGGGCAGGTCGTTCACGCGGGCAGCGGCGTGCTCACACTCGCTGTGCAGGAGTCCCTGGCCAATAACCAGGGCACTGTTCTCAGCGATGGTTCCCTGGCTGTCACGGCTGGCACTGTCAATAACCAGTCTGGCCTTATCAGTGCGGCGCAGCGGCTTGACGTTCAGGCAGTTGGCAACATTGATAACAGTTTGGGGAATATAGAAAGCGGAGAGGCTTTCGCGCTCCACGGAAATGCCCTCGATAACACCGGCGGCCTCATATTGAACAGCGGGCAAGGTGATGCCGAGATCGTGGTTGCCTCCAACTTACTCAATGACGAAGGATCTGTTCAAGCCAATGCCGCTAATCTAAATGTCACTGCAGCGAGCATTTCCAACACTGCCGGGCAAATGCTGCACGCCGGTACCGGCCAATTCATGATTATTACTGAAGGTGATCTGGACAACCAGCAGGGAGAAATTGCCAGTAACCATTCGCTTGTCATAACCGCCGAGGACGTTACCAATACTAACGCGGCACTCTATGGTGAATCCGTCAATATCGTGGCAAACAGTGTCGCCAACAGTGGCGGCCTGCTTGAAGGTGATGATTTATCACTTACTTTAAATGCCGACCTGATTAACACCTCCACGAATGAAAACCTTGGCCTGATCAGCGCGCTTGGCAGCCATGAGAATGCATTGCGGTTGAACGTTGCGGGCCACTTCGATAACAGTGGAGGCGTCACTCAAACCAATGCACAGAGCTTAACAGTCAAAGCCTCCAGCTTTACCAATAACGATGGACGCTTTATTCACGCAGGCAGTGGCATTTTAACGTTAGAGGT
>CAZEWY010000140.1:0-9844 GCA_964515945.1 uncultured Cellvibrionaceae bacterium | reverse complement strand
TCTTTTCGATCAAAAAATGCTTGCGCAGTTTTTCCGTGTCGTAGTGTTTGTAGTCATCAAGGTGAACAGCAAAACGCTCTTCGATAATTTTCATACTCTAACCCTTACATCAAATGGTGGTATTCGGTGATTAAAACTGTCGGCGTAATCCGCTATTGGTCACGCTTCAAAAGTTTGTAGGTTTCCACGCCGGCAAGAATATAGGGGCCGGTGGCCTTGGGATCATTCCGGTAAACCGGTTCGCTCATATAGTAGTGGTAGCTACCATCGCGGCCATAGCCGAGACCGGCCACCAGGCAGATATTGGTCAGGCTGACCTTGCCATCGCGATGCACCGTGATAAATTCGCTGACCAGCCCCTCAAAGGCCTTGGTGGCCACTTTGCTGTAGGACTGCGGCAGGTAGCCTTTGTTAACAGCCTTGGCGAAAAAATAGGTGAACATGGACGACCCGCTGGACTCGAGGTAGTTGCCCGGGGCATTGGGTTTGTCCATGATCTGCCACCAGGTGCCGGTCGCCGGGTCCTGGTATTTCGCCAGCGCTGGAGCTATCTCCTCGATCATATTCAGCAGCGGCTGACGGTGTTTCAGATCGTCTTCGGGAATATAGTCGAGCACATCCACCAGAGCCATGGTCAACCAGCCGAAGCCGCGAGCCCAATGGAAATCGGAAAGACCCGTTTCCGGATCCGCCCAGTCCTGCTGTTTCTTCTCATCCCAGGCGTGATAGTAAAGGCCGGTTTCCGGATCGCGCAGATGTTTCCGGGTGATGACAAATTCCTTCACCACATCCTCGTAGCTGGCGCCGTCTTCGAACATCTGTGAATAGTGCGCCAGAAAGGGCATACCCATGTAGACGCCGTCCAGCCACACCTGCCATTCGTATTTTTGTTTGTGCCAGAAAGCGCCACCCGAGGTGCGCGGGTGGTCTTCAAGCTGACTGCGCAGGTGGCTGGCTGCGATTTTGTATTTCTCTTCGCCGGTTTCTTCATAGAGACGCAGCAGGTTGCGGCCCGGCGCTATGCTGTCGATGTTGTAACTGGTTTTTTCGTAGCGACGTATATCGCCATCCTCAGTCACAAAGCTGCCGGACACTTTTTCGATAACCTGCCCGTAAGCGGGGTTCTGGGTGACCTTGGCCAACTCGTCATAGGCCAGAGGCAGCACACCGACGATATCGTATTCAAATTTGGGTTTGCGTTCGCGATGCATGTCCCAGCCGCCGTAATGGTAGCCGAGGGTTTTGCGTTCCAGCTCCGAATCCGCCATCTTCTTGGCCCAGGACAGCGTCTCTTCAGCCGACAGTGGAAAATCCTTGGCAGCCTTTGAATAAGCCGTGGTCAATCGCTCGCGGGGCGCCAGCGTCAACTTCTCCACTTCCTTTTCGAGATAGGCCACAAAGTCTTCCCGGGTTTTGATACCGTCAAGCTCTTGCTCCCAGGCGGCCAGGAAATAATAATCCACATCTTCCCCGGCAACCTCCATCACCGATACATAATTGTGCTCATCGGTGGTCTGCTTCATGCGGTCACTTTTGCGGAACAGCAGGGCCATGCCGAGCTTGTCTTTATTGAGGGATTGGGCGCCCCAACTGGCGACATAGGTATAGGCCTGGCCGGTGATATCGACATCGCCTTGAATCAATTCCGTACCGGGGTGCTTGACCAGACCGATAGCGAGGTTATCCAGCGGCTCGCTCAGGTGGAGGCGGGTATGAACCAGGCGGCTGCCCCCGTGCATGGACAGATCAGCAGTCAGGTTCAGGGTCTTGTCCGCGACCTGCCAATCCTTGTAGACAATCCGTATAGCCGAATAAAGGTCGCCGTTGTCGATAACGCTGGCGTCCCAACCTTCGAGGTCGGAAACTAACTGCACGCTGTCGCCGGTCCAGTAGCCGTAGCCACCGGTGCCCAGAGAGCTGCCAACCTTCAAAATATCCATGCCCCAGTCGGACATTTCATGGTAGGAGCCAAAACCGTCCTGACCCACGTCCTGCAATACCATGGCGTCAGTTTTCTTGCCGAAGATATCGAAGCCGTTGCGCTCGTCCAGATAGATCCGGTAGGCAACCTTGTCGGACTCGATACCGGGGCCCTCGTAGCGTATAAACCAGGAGTGATCTGTGTGCTGGGGCGGCGGGGTCAGGCTCTGCACATTCTCGAAGTCACCCCCGATATATTCCTGCAGCGCGGGATCATCCTTGCGCGGTCGCCACTCGCCGCCGACGCGCCGTGAAATCTCGGCCTGGGTCAGCTTGGCGCCCTCGGCTTCGGCATTGGGGTTGAGTTCAATCTTCAGTTCCAGCGTCTCCGCTGGCGCAAAATCGACCAGGACAAACAGCCCGTCCTTGGCGCCATCGCCGTCATGGTCGATGATCTGGCTGGGAATGTATTCGCCTTTCAGTTTGACCGCAAGATCATCGGTCTCGCCACCCGGCGCAATGCCAAGATCATAAAAGCTGACGTAGTAAGGTTGCCGATGGCGCGCGAAATCCGAGGGATTTGCCAGTTCCACCTGGGCCACCAACTCCAGTGTCGGCTCGGACGCTGTTTTTTCGGTCGTCTCGACGCCCTGCTCCGTGGCGCCCTGCTGGCAGCCGAACAAGGTCATGAGCAGCAGCGCTGTTGCCCCATGGCGTATTGAAAGACGTGCCATAAATACCACCCGCTTGGTTTCGTTGTTATGTCTTAGTCTGCTGATGCAGGCTCAGCGCCACCATCTAATGCCAGCACCAACCATATAAGCCAATACTCGCATAAGTTGGCTGACCAGACAATAGTATTGGCCGACCAAATTGGTCGGCCAAGATCAAAAGCCCCGGACGGGGTTTCTATCGCGGATAGCGGGCAGGTCGGACTTATACTTCGAATACTTCACCGTTGATGGTGACATTCCTCACCACCAGATTATCCACATGCTCGATCACGCCGGGATCCTCGGCATTTTCGAAGTGCGCGTTGATGATTCTCAGGTCGGTGATGGGCGCGCGGGCAAAGCCGCGTATCTGGAACACGTTTTTCGCTTTCTTGCAGACCAGGTCGCGGATCTCGATATCTCTTACCGTGGGATCGAAGCGGCCCGCATCGCCTTCCTCATAATAGAAATTGATTACGATAGCGTCCTGCACTTCTCCAATCGTGATACTGCGATAGCGCAAGTGCTCTATCAAACCACCGCGCACGGAGTTGGTTTTTATACGGATACCGCGCTCCAGATCCGGGCTGCTCATTTCACAGTTTTCGGCAAAAATATTGCGCGCACCGCCGGAAATCTCGCTACCAATCACCACTCCGCCGTGCCCGGCGCGCATCTGACAATTGGCAATTACGATATTTTCCGCCGGCCGGTTGACGCGGCGACCGTCGGCGTTGCGCCCCGATTTGATGGCAATGCAGTCATCGCCGGTATCGAAATAGCAGTTTTCGATCACCACATTCTTGCAGGACTCGGGGTCGCAGCCGTCGGAGTTGGGACCCAGGCTGGCGAGTGTGACTCCGCGCACCGTGACATTCTCACAGAGCACGGGATTGAGCAGCCAGAAGGGCGCGCTGACGATTTTCACCCCCTCGATCAGCACGTTTTCGCACAGATACGGCTGCACGAAGGGCGGGCGAAAATAAAAACCTTCACTGTAGTGGCGCCGCTCAGCCGGCACGCCGGCGGCAACATCCCGCTCCAGTTGGGCGCGGCCGGCGTGTTGAGTGGGCATACCGTCCACACCCCACTTCTCGCCGCCCTTCCAGGGCCACCATGTGGTGCGGTTGGCCTGGCCATCCAGCACGCCCTTGCCGGTAATCGCGATATTCTTCTGCTTGTAGGCGTAGATCAGCGGCGAATAACCCATGAATTCCATGCCCTCCCAGCGGGTAAACACTTCCGGGAGATAGCTTTGTGGATCGGTGACAAAACGAATACGGGCACCTTCATCCACATGAAGATTGATATTCGACTTCAGGTGAATCGGTCCGGTCAGGTAGTTTCCCTCAATGACCAGCACGCGGCCACCGCCGGCGGCGGCACAGGCATCAATGGCGGCGGCGAAGGCCGCGCTATTGTCTGTTTCGGCGTCGCTGACGGCGCCGTAATCGCGAATGTCAAAAATGGCCGGGGGAAACTCCGGCACCAGCGTCTGCCGGCGAATCTCGTCGGCCATGGCCCAGTCCTGGACGTGCTGATCGTCTTGAATGTTTTTGACTTGGGTATCGGTTTGAGTGCCCCACTGGGCACAGCCCTGGGTACCTATGAGCGTACAGCTTGCCGCACTCCCGGCGATGGAGGTCAGAAAAGCGCGGCGACTGATGGGATACATGCATGTCTCCTTATTCGTCCTTATTAATTATGGTTCGCACCCGCTATGACCACAGGATCGAAGCGAGGTTTAGTCAGCGTTTGAGTTAAAAAATCCCGTAAATTGGCCTAGCCAGATTACATGATTGGGTATGACATGTCATGGGGAGTAGAAGCAAGGGGGAAGCAAGAGAAGAAGGGACAGAAAATCTCGAATCACCGTTGTAGCGAAGCCAAACTGTAGAGGGGTATAGCAGCTATACCCCGGGGCAGAACAGAGTCCAAATTAGCGGCCCAGGGAAAAGCGGTCCCTGTCCCGCTTGACCTTGCGGCGCGCTTCTTCCACGGCTTCCGCTTCGGTAGCGTCGAGCATCTGGGTGATCACCCGGGTCAAATGGTCGCGCATAGCCGCGGTGGCGGCTTTTGGATCCCGTCTTTCCAGCGCATCGAATATCGCCTGATGTTCGCTGATCTGCGGCCGGGAGCCCGCCATGCGTACTTTTTCCAGAATGCGCGTGGAGATGGAAGAACTGTTGCGCAGTTGCCACAGATGCTCGCACACAGACACAATGGCCTCATTGTGCGTCGCCTTGGCAATCGTCAGGTGGAAGCGCTCATCCGCCGCCTCCTTGGCGGAGGGATTTTCATTCTCGCGAATCATGTCGGCCAGGGCTTCGCGCAGCTCTTCAATTTCCTCATCACTGATATGAGTCGCGGCCAGGCCGGCGGCCTCGCCTTCGAACAGTATGCGCGCCTCCAGAATTTCAAAGGGGCCAAGATCCCGCTCTGTGGCGTTGAAATTACTTGAACCGCCGGAGGTGACGTATACCCCCGACCCGCCCTTGACCTCCACGCAACCGGCCAGCTCGAGAGCAATAATGGCCTCGCGTATGGTGGGGCGACTGACGTTGAATCTTTCCGCCAGCTTGCGTTCCGCCGGCAGGCGCGAACCTTCGGGATATTCGCCCGCGGAAATGACTTCGGCCAACTGCTCGGCAACCCGGTGGTAAAGCCGTCCGCCTCGGCCGCTGATTTCGATTCCTGGAAACGCCATTATTATTCTACCTGATCACATGAAGGGGGCACGGGGAGTGCGTACGGGCAAATTTTACCAGAGTGGATTGGCAGTCACAAGGCAATGCCCAAACCACTTAGCCTTACCAAAAATGACATTGCGGTCTTACCAATAAGATGCTAAATTTCATCCAGACACCAGTCAATCCCAAGAGGCGGCAGTTCGAGCCATCTTTCTGGACACATTTTTGTAGTTTCCGCCTGAGTATTCTCCGGGACCGGATTTGAGGATACCCCCGAAGTGAGCAATATTATTCACCTGCACGAACAGGATAACGTCGCGGTACTGCTGGTAACGGCAACCCGGGGCGTACACTTGTCCGTCGGTGGACACAAGATAACGGCCCAGAGCACTATTCCCGCCATGCACAAGGTGGCCGTGGTCCCCATTAAACAGGGCGAACCCATACTCAAGTATGGGCAGTTTATCGGCTTCGCCAAAGAGGATATTGGACCGGGCGAACACGTCCATGAGCACAATTGCGTGGTCGGCGACTATGCCAAGGACTACGGCTTTTGTCGTCACGCGCGGCCCACGGACTATGTGCCGGTGGAGCAGCGCGCAAGCTTCCAGGGCTACAAGCGACCCAACGGCAAATTCGGAACGCGCAATTTCATTGCGATCCTGACCACGGTCAATTGTTCAGCCACGGTCGCGCGCAACATAGCGGCGCATTTCAATCACCCCGGCGCTCTGGATGATTATCCCAACGTCGACGGCGTGGTGGCCTTTACCCATGAAACCGGCTGCGGCATGCGCGCCGAGGGCGAAGGCTATGAAACCTTGAGACGCACTTTTGAGGGCTACGCCCGCCATCCGAATTTCGGCGGCGTACTCATGGTCGGGCTTGGCTGCGAGACCATGCAGGTACAGCGTATTCTGGATGAGAGCGGCCTGGCCAACGGCGACAGCTTCCAGGCTTTCACCATTCAGGAGGCCGGCGGCACTCGGGCGTCCATCGAAAAAGGCGTAGCGCAAGTTCAGGCCATGTTGCCCAGGGTCAACCGTTGTCAGCGAGAGACGGCACCGGCAAGCGAACTGATGCTGGCGGTGCAGTGTGGCGGCTCCGATGCCTTTTCCGGCATTACGGCCAACCCCGCCCTGGGCGTGGCAGCTGATATTCTGGTGCGCCACGGCGGCACGGTAATCTATTCGGAAACCCCGGAAATATACGGCGCCGAACATTTGCTGACCCAGAGGTCCGTCACACCGGAAGTGGCCGAGCAGTTGCTGGAAAGAATCCGCTGGTGGGAAGACTACACCCACCGCAGCGGATTCGAACTCAACAACAATCCCTCCCCGGGCAACAAGGTCGGCGGATTGACAACCATCATGGAAAAGTCACTGGGCGCCCAGGCGAAGAGCGGTTCCACCACCATGACGGCGGTCTATCTCTATGCGGAACCCGTGACCGAGAAAGGCCTGGTGTTCATGGACAGCCCCGGCTTTGATCCCGTGTCGGTAACGGGTCAGGTTGCCTCTGGCGCCACGGTTGTCGCCTTCACCACGGGGCGCGGCTCTGCGTTCGGCTTCAAACCCGTGCCCAGCATCAAGCTCGCCAGCAACACCGAGCTTTATGAGCATATGAAAGAAGACGTCGACATCAACTGCGGCAGCATTCTGAGCGGCGAACACAGCGTCGCCAGCTGCGGCCAGGAAATTTTTGAGCGCATATTGGCCATAGCCTCCGGAGAAAAGAGCAAGAGTGAAGACCTGGGTTATGGTGACAATGAGTTCAATCCCTGGAAAATCGGCGCGGTGGTTTAGTTCTGGAAAAGGCTCGAGACACCGCATCACGCTGAACAAGCCCTCCCGCTTCACCCATTCCCTGGTTGATTAAGCCCAACAGCTGGTGCAGTATCACTCTACCCTCCTGAACCCTGCGCTCGATCCGTCCTGAACGATCGAGCGACACAAGCGGGCGACTAGACCCGCGAAAAGGCGCCTGCCCTGCAGACGCCCAATAAAAGGCGAAAAACGCTACCAAGGCCATGGCAAGAGAAAATGGTCGCACAACAACAACCCCAGAACGGGAGCAGTCTATGAAGATAGCCATACCCAAGGAACGCCGGGCGCACGAGCGCCGGGTTGCCGCCACGCCGGATACCGTCAAGAAGTATTCGAGCCTGGGCTTTTCCGTCTCCATTGAAGCGGGCGCCGGTATTGGCAGCCGCTTTACCGACGAAGACTATGCCGCCGCCGGCGCCACGATTGAAACCGACCTGTCATCACTGCTCGGCGACGCCGACGTAGTGCTGAAGGTGCAGCGCCCCATTTTGAAAAGTGAAGAGCTGCCTGGCGAAGGCGAGGTCGATGAATTGGGCCTGATGAAAAAAGGCGCACTGCTGATTTCCGTGCTGTCGCCCTACGGCGCGCCGGAAAGCGTGAAGGCCTACGCCGATGCCGGCATTACCGCCTTTGCCATGGAATTTGTGCCGCGCATTACCCGCGCGCAAAGCATGGACGTGCTCAGCTCACAGAGCAACCTGGCCGGTTATCGCGCCGTGCTGGACGCGGCCCATGAATATGATCGCGCCATGCCGATGATGATGACGGCGGCGGGCACTGTGGCTCCGGCGCGTGTCTTCGTGATGGGCGCGGGTGTGGCCGGACTTCAGGCCATCGCCACCGCCAAGCGTCTCGGCGCCATTGTGTCGGCGACCGACGTGCGCCCCGTGGCCAAGGAACAGGTGGAGAGCCTCGGCGGCAAGTTCATTATGGTGGAATCCGAGGAAGTGAAGGACGCGGAAACCGCTGGCGGCTACGCCAAGGAAATGAGCGAGGACTACAAACGCAAACAGGCCGAGCTGGTGGCGGAAACCCTGAAAAAACAGGATATCGCCATCTGCACCGCGCTGATTCCCGGACGCAAGGCGCCCACCCTCATCAACGATGAGATGGTCTACAGCATGCGCCCCGGTTCCGTGATTGTGGATCTGGCGGTGGAACAGGGCGGCAACTGCACCCTGTCCAAGCCCGGCGAAATTGTCGAGGTCAATGGCGTGCGCATTATCGGTCACTTGAACGTGCCCAGCCGCCTGTCCGCCGACGCCAGCAGTCTCTACTCAAAGAACCTGCTCAACTTCCTCACTCCGATGGTGGATGTCGAGAACAAACAACTGAAGATCGATTGGGAAGACCAGATCCTGGCCGATTCCAACCTGACCCGCGACGGTCAGATCGTTCACTCAGCCTTTCAACCACAGGCGTAACCAAGGGGAGAAAGCTCAATGGAATCGCAATTTATCTCGCAATTATCCATCTTCGTGTTGGCCATCTTTGTCGGCTACTACGTGGTATGGAGCGTAACACCCGCACTGCACACGCCGTTGATGGCCGTAACCAATGCCATCTCCAGCGTCATTATCGTCGGTGCCGTGGTCGCCGTGGGCTCTGTCGACATGAGCCTGTCCAAGTCTCTCGGTTTTGTGGCCATGATTCTGGCGGCGATCAATATCTTCGGCGGCTTCGCCGTAACCCAGCGCATGCTGGCCATGTACAAAAAGAAGAAGTAGTCGGGGGCACTTATGACACTTATGGAAAATTTAACCTCACTGGCATACCTGGTGGCGGCCGTGTTGTTCATTCTCGCCCTGCGCGGATTGTCCTCACCGGAAACCTCGCGGCGCGGCAACCTGCTGGGCATGCTGGGTATGTTGATCGCCGTAACAACCACCGTTCTCAGCCCTGAAGTCACCTCCTATGGCTGGATCGCCATTGCGCTGGCTATCGGCGCCGCAATCGGCATCACCATAGCCGCGCGCATTCCCATGACGGCCATGCCGCAACTGGTGGCCGGTTTCCACAGCCTGGTCGGCATGGCGGCGGTACTGGTGGCCGGTGCCGCCTTCAGCAATCCGGCGGCCTTCCACCTGCTGACCGCCGAGGGCAGCATCTTCGTGCCCAGCCGCATCGAGATGGGTCTGGGCGTTGTGGTGGGTGCTATCACCTTCTCCGGCTCCGTTATCGCCTTTACCAAGCTGCAAGGTCTGGTATCCGGTGCGCCGATTTCCTTTGGCGGACAGCATCTGCTGAATGCGTTTTTCGCCCTGGTGATTCTCGGTCTGCTAGTGTACTTCTGCATCGACCAGTCGCCCTGGGTCTTCTGGACCATGACCGCCCTGGCCTTTGTGATAGGTGTGCTGATCATCATCCCGATCGGTGGCGCCGACATGCCGGTGGTGGTGTCCATGCTCAACTCCTATTCGGGGTGGGCCGCGGCCGGTATCGGTTTTACCCTGCACAATGATGCGCTGATTGTTACGGGCGCCTTGGTCGGTTCTTCCGGTGCCATTCTGTCCTATATCATGTGCAAGGCCATGAACCGCTCCTTCTTCAGCGTGATCCTTGGCGGCTTCGGCGGTGACAGCGACGCTGGCGCCAGCGCTCGCGGCGCCGACGACCGCCCGGTCAAGCAGGGCAGCGCGGAAGATGCGGCCTTCATCATGAAAAATGCGGGCTCGGTGATTATTGTTCCCGGCTA
>CAZEWY010000139.1:0-9890 GCA_964515945.1 uncultured Cellvibrionaceae bacterium | reverse complement strand
ACCTGCTACTTCATCAAAACCAGTGCCTTGCAAATGGGGAGGAGACCATATACGGGTTAGCCGCGAGTATCACGAGCGGCGTAACCCGACAGGCTAACCAACGAACGCTTAGCATCATTCACCAAGAACCCCCTCATAATAAGCGCGCAACTGCGCGCAATAGAAACACCACCGGCTCGCCTGGGCTTGCGCCTTGCTGACATTCCCGTGGGCCGAGGCTTCCCGCCAGGTGCGCTCATCGGCGTACAGCTCTTGCTGAATCTGCTCCAGGTGCCTCAATACCTCCCGATAATGTTGTTGCTCAACCCACTCAAGGAAGTTCTCTAGTGGGTAATCCAGGGATGTGCTGTTTATGCAGAGTTTGGCTTTTATTTCTTCCTTTGAGGGCATGGGTCTTCCTTTTCGGGGTCCGTAAAGCAACTGTCAGGGGCAAGATCGGCGGTGGAGCAATAAGGCTGGCCGGAGCCATGACGGGTTTCAGGTTATAGTGCTAAAAACTCATAACCCGAAGTTTAACTTCGTTATACTAGAAGTTCAACTTCAATACCATGGATGCTTTCAACTCGAGGTCATCCATGGGAAACCTTAAGGTTCAATTCGGAAAGCGGCTTCAGGTGCTGCGCCGGGAGGTCGGCGTCACCCAGGAACAGCTCGCCAATGAGACCGGGCTGACCGTTGAGTCCATCAGCAACATGGAGCGCGGTATTTTCGGGCCGAAGTTCGACAACCTCGAGAAGATAGCGAAAACGCTGGAAGTCCCCGTTAAAGACCTGTTCGAGTTTGACTAAATCAGATGAGCAGGACAGAGCATACGCACTTTAAAATAAGGACCTAAACATGCCAATTCCTGATTTCCAGAGCGTGATGCGCCCTGTCTTGGAAGTAGTTCAAGACGATAAGCCGCATCCTTTGGCCGAAGTGCGCCAACGTGTAAGTGATGTATTTGGGTTAAGCGAAGCCGAACGACGTGAACGTCTTACTTCGGGAAAGCAGACCGTCATAAACAACCGCGTCGGGTGGGCTCGCACATATTTAAATAAGGCGGGGCTGCTGACTATTCCTGAAAGAGGAATGGTGCAGATCACGGAACGGGGTAAGGATGCTATCGCCAATGGACCAGACAGAATCAGTATCGCATGGCTCAAGAAATTTCCAGAATTTGCTGAATTTCATACCCATAAACCGCAGCCCCAGCAAACTGATGGAGTAGTAGAGCCCACCCCAACTTCAGATGAGACAACACCAGATGAGCAGTTGGATGCGGCTTATCAGTCTCTAAAGGAAGGCCTGGCGGATGAACTTTTAAGTACCGTCCGAAATGCCACTTCAGTCTTCTTCGAAAAGCTTGTAGTCGATTTGATGATCTCCATGGGCTATGGCGGCTCTCGCAAGGAGGCCGGTCAAGCGACTCAAGCCACCAATGATGATGGCATAGACGGCATTATCAAGGAGGACAAGCTTGGGCTGGACGTTATCTATCTCCAAGCCAAGCGCTGGACTAATACAGTCCACAGACCAGAGATTGACAAGTTCATTGGTGCGCTCACCCGAAAACGTGCGCGCAAAGGCGTCTTCATCACTACGTCCGAATTTTCCGCCGGGGCTCGCGACGCTATTCGGGGGTTAGACATGAAGGTTGTGCTGATCGATGGGCGAGAACTCTCTCAGTTGATGATTGAGAATAATCTTGGCGTAGCAGTGAAGGAGGTCTACGAAGTGAAGGAAATGGATAATGATTACTTCATCGAGGATTAGCCGCTTACGTCGTTCAGGCGAACTCGCCTAAGGATTAGCGCCACCAATTTTTTCACCTGGCGGGCGTCTCAACTATTGAGTAACACGCTGGCCATGCCATCCAGCCTGGATTTCACGCTCTCCCAATTCGGCATTACCTGCCCCAACAGCCTGTAAAATTTTTCACTGTGGTTGTGCTCCGCTATGTGGCAGAGTTCATGCAGAATCACATAGTCAATGCATTGTCTGGAGGCTTTCACCAGGTGAGGGTTCAGGGTAAGCCGGCCACTGGGCGAGCAGCTTCCCCATTGTGTTTGCATAGTGCGCACACTGATTGATGGCCGATGGCTGACCCATAGTGTTTGATCAAGCATGGCGTCCAGGCGTTTATTGAAGATGTCACCAGCTCGTTGTTTGTACCAGTCGCTAAGCAGTGTCCGTATTCGGTCCGGATTCTTCTCGCGTACTGTTAACTCCAGCGTACCGCGCAAAAGCTTCACCTGTTCTTGACTTTTTTCAGCCTGGAATACCTTGAGCTGATACTGCTTGCCGAGGTAGTAATGGCTCTCGCCGCTCACATATGTGCGCGGGGTGATATGTTCCAGTTGCTTGCGGAACTCCCTAAGTTGCCGGGAAATCCACTGGCTGCGTTTTTTGACCGCTTGCAGCACATCGGCATCGGAGCGACCCTTCGGGGCATGCGCCAGCACCCGGCAGTCGGGGTGAACCTTGATCAGCACCCGGTTAACATCACTGGCACGGTCAATCCGCTCAAAAATTATCTTCTCATCGCCGTAGCTAAGCGTGAACCTCTTACGTGCAGGTTCTAGGCTATCTTGCAGGGGAAGTACTATGGTAACAGTCATCAACTACCGAACTCCGCTCAAGCCGACTCTCGTAATCTGCACTACCCACTCCACAATAGCTTTAGCCTGATCCATGCCATCGCCAACCGCTTTGCATTCCCTGAACATCATCGGCAGCAGTTGTTTACGGATATCGGCTTCAATGTTCTGAGGGTTGATCGAATTCTCGGCAACTGACTTCTCCACCACCTTGTCAATGGTGAACGCCAGCTTTACCCATTTGTCTTGTACCTGGTCATCCTGAATGGAAAATGCGTTGGGTAGTACCTTTTTGAAAATACCGAAATATGCCTGCGCATGGTGGTTTCCGCCGAAGGCATCGGGAATATCCTTCAGCTTTCGCTCTTCCACCTGTTCTTCAAACTCACGAAACAGCATGTATTGTTTGAGCGGGTGATCAAAAAGCTGCTCGGCCTCGGCAATGGCCTGGCGCAGCAGTTTCGAGAAAGCTTCCTGAGCATAAGGGTCATCATTTAAATCCTGCTCAATCATTTTGGTCACGCGGGTTTTGATGATGTCGGTTTCATTGCGCGTTTTGTCCTCGCTCCATTCCTCCGGCTTTTGCTGTCCCATCTTGCCCACTTCGTACACGCCGTCTGGTTCCTTAACCTCCACACCTACCACATGCTTGTCCATAAGCTTCTTCACCTGATCGGTATACTCGTCATAGCGCACGGATTCGCCGGAATCCTGCTTCACCAGTTGGCGCAGGCTGGATAACTGTTTGACCGTCTCCTTGTAATGCTGCCGGTCGGTGTCGGTGAAGCTTTTGTCATCAAAGAAGGTAGCCGATTGCAAAGCGACTTTCAGGCAGGTCGCAAATTCCGTCAATGCTTGATAAAAGTCGTCTCGGGTCTTCAGGTTTACATCCACCATTTCACCGTCAACTTCCTTCATGCGCGGCACCAACACCTGGCGCAGCTGCTCAATGTCATTCTTGTTCTTCACTCCACTGAACACCGCCCAAAGGTTCTTGTACAGCCGCGGCAGCTTCTTGTACTCCGTGCTCATCTGGTTGTACAGGCCGGCGATATCATTGATGTCGTAGCCACCCTGGGTACGTGAAGCCAAATCCTGATACTGCTGAATAGTGGTATCCAGTTCCGCCAGAATGCCCCGGTAGTCGATCAGTAAACCGAATTTCTTCTTGGGGTGCAGGCGGTTAACACGCGCAATCGCCTGTATCAGGTTGTGCCCCTTCAAGGGCTTGTCGATGTACAGCACGGTGTTCTGGGGCTCATCAAATCCCGTCAGCAGTTTATCCACCACAATCAGCAGTTTCAGGTCATCATCTTTAGCGAAACGCTCCACTGTTTGTTTGGTATATACCTGCTCATCCATGCTGCCCACATTCTCTTTCCACCATTTGCTCACCTCGGGCATGGTGGCTTCATCCACTTCGGTATTGCCTTCCCTCGTATCAGGCGGGCTCATGACCACGGCGCTCTCGAATAGGTTTGCCTCGTCGAGGTACTTCTTATATTTGATGGCCGAAGCTTTATTCTCGCAGGCCAGCTGGCCTTTCAAGCCTTCGTCGATGTTTTTGGTGAAGTGGTTGGCAATATCCAGCGCAAGCAGCCGAATGCGATCATCCGCACTGTATATCTGGCCCCTGCGCGCAAATTTCTTTTTCAGGTCCGTGCGCTGGTTTTCTGATAAACCTTCTGTAATACGGTCAAACCATCGGTCAATAGCCCGTTCATTCACATCCAAATCGGGAATGCGTTCTTCGTACAGTAGCGGTGTGACGGCTTTGTCTTCCACCGCCCGCTGCATGGTGTAGGCATGCACAATGGGGCCGAATTTGTTGGTGGTTTTATCATCTTTGAGCAGGGGGGTGCCCGTGAAGGCGACAAAAGCGGCGTTGGGTAATGCCTGCTTCATGCGAATATGATTCTCACCGCCCTGGCTTCGGTGGCCCTCGTCAATCAGCACAATAATGTCGGCGCTGTCATTGAAGCATTCCGGCAGTTTGGTGGCTGAATTGAACTTCTGAATCAGGGAAAAAATAATGCGTTCGGTACCCTTGCCAATCTGCTCAGCCAAGCGCGTGCCGGAAGTCGCCATGGCCGCTTCCCGGTCTTTTTTACCCGCCAGTTCGCCGCCGGAAGCAAAGGTATTGCTCAGTTGAGTCTCCAGATCAACCCTGTCGGTAACGACCACAATGCGGCATTGCTTCAGTGCATCGTAGAGAATCAGCGCCTTGCTCAGGAAGACCATGGTTAAGGACTTGCCGGACCCGGTGGTATGCCAGATCACGCCACCTTGTCTTCTGCCTTTATCGTTTCCGTTCCTGCTGGAAGATGGCTCATAGGTGCCTATGCGCTCGATCAGCCGCTTGATACCGAACACCTGCTGATACCGGGCCACTACTTTGCCGATTTTTTTATCAAACAGGGTGTAGTAGCGGATCATTCCCAGCAATCGCTCTGGCGAGAGCAGGCTGATCAGCAGCCTGTCCTGCTCCGTAAGCGCCAGATCACCGCCGGCAATCAGGTTCTCGTACCAGTCCTGGTCCGCCACATTCCGATGGCCGAAAACCCCGGTAAGCTGTTCCGCGTTAAGCTTTTTATTCTTGACTGCGAGCATCTCGGCATCAGAAATATCCTCCTCGCGCCAAGCTGCCCAGAATTTCTCTGGCGTGCCGCAGGTGCCATAGCGACCTTCGTTACCGTTGATAGAGAACAGCAACTGGTTGTAAGCAAACAGCAGGGGAATTTCATCATGCCGCTGGTTGCGCAAGCTTTGGGAAATGCCCTCCTGAATGGTCGGGCCTTTTTTAGCATGGCCGTCAGGGCGCTTGGCCTCAATCACCACCAACGGAATGCCATTCACAAAACAGACAATATCCGGCCTGCGGGATTCTATGCCGCCCGTACGGGTAACGCAGAATTCCTCGGTAAACACAAAGCTGTTGTTAGCCGGGTTCTGCCAGTCGATCAACGTGATTGTGGGGTTGGCTTTCTTGCCGTCCACAAATTCAGTCACGGAAATACCGTACAGCAGGTGGTTATACAGCTTCTCGTTTGCCGTTAGCAGCCCCTCATTCAGTGCCGGGCTGCACACCTCGGCAATCAGGTTACCGATGGCCTTGTCGGACAACGGGTAATTTCGGCCAGAGAAGGTAAAGCGGCGCTTCTTCAGTTCCCCTCGCAACACATCGCGCAGCACCACTTCGTCCGGTTTGTTATCACGGGCAGCAAGTGCCTGGGCAGGCGAAAGGGACGACCAGCCCAAATTGCTCAACAAGGCCAGGGCAGGCAACTTTGCGCTGTATTCTTCCTGGAATTTTGGGGCTGGCGCGTTCATGGTTGTTCCTTATTCGGATTCTTCTGCCATTCTAGCAAGGGTTGGTTCCTTTCGACGCCACCTTTGGCCTATTCGCGCAAAGCGCCTAGTGTGTCGCGGTTGTCGGAGCTCTGCCGTAGAGCAATGGAGCTTCAAACGAGCGCCTGGTGTAGCATCCTGTACAGCCACAGGTGGACTGCTTACACTCCTACCGGGGCCATCCCGTCGATGCCATTGAAAAATTCACACCATTCTCCCTGTATCAGTCGATTGGAAATAAGGCAAAACGGCACGATCCATAGTCTCAAGCCTTTGTCGTAATAAAAAGGCGGTAGCGGTTCCGTAAACTCCCCGTGTCTCGGGTAAATGAGCATCAGCTCCCCTGCGCCTGCTTGGTACTTATGCCCATAGGCAAGCATCTGATAGAGGTCTGTCTGGCTTATGCCGTATTTCGGATCGCTGGCGCTCTTGCTGTCGAGAAGCTTCCATTTTGTGTCTAGCACCACGCTACAGTCATCACGTTGTAACACCAGGTCGGGTCGGAGCTGGAACAATCGCCGGCGGTCGCCGTAACTCGGCGTATGACTGAGAAGCCATTCCGAATTCGCCTGAGGCCGTAGCTTCCAACCAGGAGTCACACTACGATCCAAACACTTCGCCACGTGATCTTCAAATAGCCGCTCCATGGGGAACAAGAGAGCAATGCCGCGGTGGTGGCCCCACTGAAAGCTCGGGTTCAAGCGTTCCAGAATCAAATCGCACCATGGACGAATGGCATCATAGCTGCGCATTAACTTGCCGGTACGCCAGTGCTTTAGGTCCAGCAGCGGTTGGGTCGCCGGTTCAAGCACTTCAAGCTGTTGTGCAAGCTCGTTTGCCAGGCGCCAATTGTCCGGCACATTCACTAATTGGCGGGCGATTACAAGTGCACTTTTTAAAAGGCGGTTTTCCAGCCGCTGCGGACTGAATTCATCGTGCCGAATGTGAAAATGATGCTCTCGCCCCGGCGGCTGGCGCAATTGCGCCGGCATGTTCAGCTGTCCGCGCACGTAAGCACTTTCCTCTTCTATTCTGCGGTATTCAAATCTCAGCCCCCGTTGCACCAGCTTTTTCAGCTCTACCAAAAACTGGCCAATAACCCATTCATGCAGGGGCACATCCATCCGCAACAAATCTGCCTGCTCGTGTTCCTGAAAAGGCAAGGTTAAGGTGGAGCGGAGCATGGCCTGGAGCACAAAACGGGAATGGCTGGAGTCGCCGGATCCGAGCCCTGTTTTGGGCAGCACTTCTATCGCCTCGCCAGCGGGACTCTGCAGGTAGCCCACATAGCTGCCCAACTTGAGCGTGTTCAGATTCTCCAGCCGTACAAACGGCTTTCCTTGACTGGGTTTTTGGCTTAGCTCAAGCAGCCAGTCAAACGTTGCGCGCGAGATAATACCGAGATCCAACGAAGCCTGCGCACCTCTATCTGTGGTTAACCAGGCATATTCTCGTACTTGCATGGCTATTCGCCAGTGCCCGTATCGCCAATGAGAATTCCGCGGTAAGCGGCGGGGTTACTGAAAGCAGTCTGGTTGATGCTGTAGCGGCGGTCGGAAAGTGAGTGGTCTGTGAGTTTGCTGCTAAACAGCTTGTGCAGTTCGCCATTGCCTTGCTTCAGGTGAACAAACCTCGCCTCCGAAGCCTTGTCCAGGTCATTCAATACCCAGCTGACACGCTCCCAATCAGCGAAAAAATACTCCTGCAGCAGCGGAATGATTTTGCGCCTAAATATCTCTGCTAGTTTCTCGGCTTTGGCCTGTTGATCGGTCATGTTTATCAAAGGCCAGAAATAGCTGTGCCCAATCAGGTGATCGCGATCCAGCAACACTTCTATTCGGTTATTAATAGTCTCTAGTAGCTCCGCCATGGATACGCCGTAGACCTCAACGTCGGCCAGCAAATCAGGGAGTGGTAGCACCTCCTCGAATGCAAAGCGTCGGCGTAGCGCCAAATCAAGTTGGGCAAGCGACCTGTCCGCCGTATTCATTGTACCTATCACAAAAAGGTTCGGGGGTACGGAGAACTCCTCTTTGGAGTAGGGTAGAATAACCGATCGGTAATCCCTGGCGCCCTTGCGCTTATCGGGTTCCAGTAAGGTGATAAGCTCTCCGAAAATACGGGAAATGTTGCCCCGGTTGATCTCATCAATAATCAACACGTAATTGGGCTTCTCAAAACTGGCCGGAGCAATTTTCGTAGGCGAGAGAGATGGAAACCCCTGGTTTTTCAGCTCCGCTACCACGTCATCCCAGCTGATACGGCTTAAAGGGTATAACGTCTGTTGCACTAGCTTCACGTTGTTGTTAATAGGAAGAATATCAAAGTCGATATCCTTGAGCAGCCAATTGACTTTCCTGCAATGGGCGTAGTCTTTTCCCTCGCCTTTTACCGCCGCTGGATCAAAATAGTAATCCGAGGTGACTATGCCAACGGCCTGTATGGTTTCTGCATCCTTAAGGCACAGAAGTACGTCGCCTTTCTCTATACCTTCCGAAAAATTGCCGATAGCCGTTTGGCTCTTGGTTGATAGTGTGTTCCAGTAGGCTTTCTCTTCGTCTGCTCTCTCTTCATAATCTAAAGATAGATCCCCGGTTAAGTTCCACCCAATTCTTGCTTCTCCAGCTTGGATGTACCGGTCTCTAAGCTCCGTGCTGTGCACTCTATCAATGGATATTTTCCACACCTTTGGCGACGAGGATAAGCCCAAATTGCTTTCGGGTGTCACAGCCTTGTTGGCTCTGTCGGCAATACGCTTGAAGATACCGTCTTCTATGTCGTAGGTTAGGCTGCCGCCGCTCGTTGAAGGCTTGGCTCGAATACCTTCCACGAAATCCTCATAAGCGAAACTTTGGTGGAAGGTGGTGAACACCACGCGGTTATCGCGCACAAGCTGGTCATAGAGGTTCTTCACCGCTTCACGCTGTTTTGCAGGGTCTGCGGATTCGCGCTGTATAGCTTCGAACTTCTCTGGCTCCGCAACCTGCACGGCGAGTTCCGTTGTAGCATAGGTTTTACCTGTGCCGGGCGGTCCATAAAGAATGGTGTTGAGTGATGTCGGCTGCATAGTGGTTATTGATTCCTTATCCGCTGGTACTGGAGTGTATTCTTCCGGTTCATCCGCGTTCTGCTGGGGCCGCATTCCAAGTTCGTCGCTGTACAGCGCTTTAACAAAGCCGAAACGCGTAAGCTGGGGTACGTGCTGTTTGATGCTGTCATACACTTCTTGCAGCAGTTGGTGCCGGGCAAAAGTCTGCTTAAGCGGCGGAATTTGGCTGCGTTCAAGGCCCAGGTGTTCAAGGAAGTGCCCGATATGGGCGCTGGAGCAAATGGGCAGAAAATGGTTCGGATGATAGACGCTCACCAACCTTAGTCGTCGCCCTTCGCCCATAACGAGCCTCGGCTTCACACCAGCGCGTTGGTAAATCGCGTCCGGGTCGTCCAACCAAAGCAGAGATTGCATCGGGTCCGCCGTGGTAATCACCTTGTGAATTTTGAGGATGTAGCGAAGTGCTTCATCATCACTTAAATCCTCGATATGCTTGTGTTTATACAAGCTCCCGTCCGGCAGCCGGTACATTAAATGGCCTTTGGCACTGCCCGGCATGTATCGACCCAGCGCCTTCTCCAACCCCCGTTCAATCCACCAGCAGAAGTTTTCCGCTTGGGAGCCTCTGCCGAGCACGTATTGCTCCATGGTGAGTTGGTCGAGGGAAGCTGCGGGATAGAGCTGCCAAAAGCGTTCTAAAGCAGCATCATTGCCACTGCGTTGGTGATAGTAGAGTTCATTTTCGATCAAATCGACTAGTTTACTTATCGTGTCATTATTCATCGGGTAACCATCGGTGAGTTTTCGCTATTGGTAATCTCAGCTTGTGAAGGTGCGGCTCGGTACAAGATTCATTCGTGCATTGC
This sequence comes from uncultured Cellvibrionaceae bacterium, assembly GCA_964515945.1. GTDB lineage: Bacteria > Pseudomonadota > Gammaproteobacteria > Pseudomonadales > Cellvibrionaceae > CAYQQJ01. The sequence continues at coordinate 48 of CAZEWY010000139.1, read as the reverse complement.
TCCGCCTAATGGACCCTACTGCCCGTGCGCTGCCGAAAGGCAAAGACC
>CAZEWY010000138.1:0-9963 GCA_964515945.1 uncultured Cellvibrionaceae bacterium | reverse complement strand
CATCGAACAGAATTCAAATTGCAAGATTTGGCTTGCCTGTTTTAGAAAAAATCGATGCACTTCAAAGGGCTCAGTTGGATCGTAAAGAGGTCTTAAGGTTCTTCAGTCTGCCGGAGAACAGGTTAATCGTGATGGCCGGATATAGCTCCTCGCCCAATCATCGGCATCAAGTCGTAGTTGAAGAACTATCAAAATTACCAGATTCATTTAAACGCAAGATTCACGTTGTATTTCCTATAGGGTATGGAAACAATTTAGCCAAGAAAAAAATAGTGGATCTCTTGAAAAGGAGTGTTTTAAGTGATTACACCATTTTGGATCGATTTTACGGTTTTGATGAAATCGCAAAGCTGCGTTACATAACGGATGTCATGATCAATGTGCAGAAAAGCGATCAATTTAGCGGCTCTATGCAAGAAAGTCTGTATGCCGGCGCCTATGTTATTGCCGGTGAGTGGCTCCCATATCAAGAGCTTATTTTAAATGGTTGCCATATCGTCACCATACCATCGGACGAAAATATTAATGTCGCCCTCCAAGATATATATGAGCGGGCAATCGACCAAAATAAGCGCCCAACAAAATCCGCAAAATGTTTTATAAGGACGTGCTCTAGCTGGGATTCTAATTTGTCAGCATGGGTTTCGGTATTGTTTAGCTGAGAAGTGAATAGAAAAATGCATTTATTATGAGATCAAGAGAATTTATTGGTTTTACCTTGGGGCCAATAATTATTGGCGTTCTAGGGTTGATATCTGTCCCACTGTCTACGTGGTTTTTCGAGCCCGAGCAGCTGGGGCGCTTTGCTTTCATTCAAGCCATGTTGGGCTTGCTGATTGCCTTCCTGTTTATGGGGCTCGACCAAGCATTTGTTCGCGACTTTTATTCTAGCAACAATCAAGCTCAGCTACTTTTTAACGCCATTTTCCCTTCAATTGCCTTGTTCTGCGGACTAATTCCATTCTATTTTATTTTTCAAAATCAGATATCTGATTATCTCTTTGGGGAAGGCGGCTGGATTCCTGGCATGATATTGCTTGTTTGCTGTTTGCTATCCATCATCGCCCGCTATTCGGGACTCATAATTAGAATGCGATCGGATAGTAAAAATTACACACTCGGATTATTGATGCCAAGCATTGTAATGCTTTTAGGAATAATTATGGTGGCAATTACTACGCAGAGCGGGGATTACTTAACCCTCATGTATCTCTCCCTGGTGGGCATTTCATTTTCTTGTGTCGTTTGGACGAAGGTCTCTTTTGATGTCTGGAAAATCGCACCTTCCGCTTTTGATGCGGAGAAAATAATACAGTCGTTAAAATATGGACTTCCTCTAATGGTAGATGGATTTCTCTACCTTCTAATGAATACGATTGACAAACTATTGATCAGGCAGTTGGTGGGTCTGGAGGAGCTTGGAATTTATAACAGTGGATATCGCTTCGCTGCGATAATGATGCTGATTCAGCGGTCGTTTTCAACGGCGTGGGTGCCCATCGCTTACAAGTGGTTTGAGGAAAAGCGAGAGATATCCGCATTCGAGGCCGTTTCTCATAAACTAGCCTTTTTACTATTCCTTGTGTTTCTTTTATTGATAATTTGCAAAGAATTTTTGTACTCAATTCTGGCTACTGAATACCATGATGCTATCCGCCTGATGCCACTTCTTTCAATAGTGCCAATTTGCTATACGCTTAGCGAGGTGATGACGATTGGAATTAAGTTTTCTAGAAAGACGTATTATGCAATTTGGAGCACGATTTTATGCTTGCTCATCAGTGTCTTTTTGGGTTTTTGGCTCATGCCAGCATATGGTGCGAAAGGTGCGGCGTTCACAATGGCGGTTGTATTTGTTATGTACCTCGTCATTAAAACGGAAATTTCGAAATCTCTGTGGGAAGAGATGAGAGTTGGGAAGATATATTTATTATTAGGCATAATGCTCCTTTTGGGGATGGTTTCACTGCTGGGAAAATACGACGTTATTATGGCTTTTATATGTATATTTGTAATCCTTGTTACACAAAGGGAAAGCGTTAAATTTGTGGTTGTAGAAATTAAGAGGGCTTTTAGTGGAAATTGAAGCTTTCAGGTGAGCGGCGAGGCACGAAAACTGCCGCAAAAGAGTTGGAAGAAATACAAAATCGTTCACATGTGAAGTGTTTGAACTTATTTGTCGCACTCTCAGTAAATGCTATGCGAAGATTGTCCCCGGCTTGTAATATATCATAATGCACTGTTTGCATATCAGTATGCGCTACTGATTCCTAAATATGGGCTTCCAGTGTGGTCATAGCATTATTTTTGAAAAAATTTCTCATCAAATAACTTGGAAATTGTAATAATACTTCATTATTGAGCTTGATTCTGGATAGGTGCCATTTAGTTAACTATAAAACTCCTTGCTTTGTTTTGGCCTGAACAGATTCGTTAGATGTTAACATAAATCGGTCTAACCATGAAAAAAATTGCAAATATAGTTCTTAATAATTTTACTAATGATAGCCGGGTGCTTAAAACAGCTCTAAGCCTCGCGAAAAATAATTATGCGGTCACTGTTGTTGCCATGCACAGTGATGGGCTTCTAGAAAGGGAGAGTGTCGAAAATATTGTGATAGATCGTCTTCGACTGAAGACACATAAGTGGCCTAATGTTAGGCCTATACAACTAGTTAAATATCTTGAATTTTTGCTTAAAGCGGTATTTCGCTATCGAAAGTACACAATTATTCATTGTAATGATCTTGCTGCATTGCCTATTGGCGTGATTATCAAGATTATCAATCGAGATGTGAAACTGATTTATGACGCCCATGAGTATGAAACTGAAACAAATGGATTGGGTCGTTTGGAAAAGGTCTGTAGAAAATATTTAGAAAAAATATTGATTGACTGCGCGGATGAGATTATTTGCGTGAGTAAATCTATCGCGCTGGAATATGCCAGGCTATACGGTATAGATGAGCCATATCTGGTGCTCAACTGCCCACCTTACCGGGATGCAGAAAAAAGTGATATATTTCGCGAAAGTATGGGCATACGACATAACCAGACGATATTTCTTTACCAGGGTGCTTTGGGTCATGGCAGGGGAATAGAAACAATCATTGCCGCTTTCGAAGCACTTGATTCGGATGCTAATATTCTAGTCTGTATGGGATATGGTCCGTTAGAGAAAATGATTCAGGAGAGATCAGTCAGGTCGCCGAATATATTTTTTCATCCTGCCGTAAAATTTGACATGTTGCTAAACTATACGTCTTCCGCCGATTACGGTATTTCATTTATAGAAGATAGCTGTTTGAGTTATCGTTATTGCCTTCCTAACAAGATGTTTGAATACTTAATGGCGGGTATCCCGGTACTGACTTCCAAACTTTACGAGATGGAAAGATTTGTTAACGCTTATCATGTTGGTGTTGTTGCCAAGAGTAATACCGTTAGAGGATTTTGTGAGGCAATAAGCTGTTCTTTGGAGCAGGATTATGAGGCTGTCGTTAGGAATGTGGTTGAAACGCGAAAGCAGTTTTGTTGGGAACAGCAAGAAAGGGTTTTGCTGGAGGCCTATAGTGGTATCGGTTAGGGATGAAGCTACGTGCTGCTGGGCGCCCTCTTTGCATTAAAAGGCCAGTGAACCGAATGAAACACGTCTGGATTCTCAACCATTACGCAAACTCGCCGGAAGTGGCCGGTGGAAGTCGCCACTATCAGTTGGCTCGCTACCTGCCGGAAAATGGATGGCGCGCAACTTTGATTGCTGCCAGTGTTGAACATCAGACGGGCCGCCAGCGATTGCACGACGGAGAACAGACGCGGTTGGAAGAGATGGGCAATATGACCTTTCTGTGGCTGCGCACCTCTCCGTATCGCGGCAATGGCTGGGGACGTATAAAAAATATGCTGGAGTACTCGTTACAGGCGTTAAAGCCCTCTCGGCTCCGTGATCTGGCTCCACCGGATTTAATTATCGGCTCCAGCGTTCATCCCTTGGCTGCACTGTCGGGGTGGTTGTTAGCCAGACGTTATCATGTACCCTTTATTTTTGAAGTGCGCGATCTTTGGCCTCAGACCTTGATTGATATGGGGCGACTTCGCGAGGGTAGCCTGGCGGTATATCTCATGCGTGCTCTGGAAACCTTCCTTTACCGTCGCGCGCGTCGGGTGATAACTTTAGTGCCTAAGGCGGCAGAATACATAGTGCCGCGTAGTGGCATTTCAGTTGACCGGGTAGTTTGGATTTCCAATGGAGTAGATCTGGCTGATTATCAGGCTGCAAAATCTGCATTGCCGTGTTCAGTAAAGGCTTCATTTACGTTAATGTATTTTGGCGCTCACGGCGTTGCCAACGGTTTGGATGTCTTGATTCGTGCTATGGCGTTGGTGCGTGACCATGTTTTATCTGTTGAACAAGCTAGACCATTCCTCCTTCGCTTGATTGGTGATGGCCCTGCTAAGTCTTCGTTACAGGAACTGGCGATAGCGCTTGCCCTGGATGACGGTTATATTAGCTTTGAGCCGTCGGTAGCAAAGCGTGAGATTCCGCTTCTCGCGCGGGAAGCGGACGCCTTTGTGATTTCAGTGCGCGATCTGCCAGAACTCTATCGGTACGGTATAAGTATGAATAAGCTGTTCGATTACATGGCGGCTACACGACCGGTAATCATTGCATCCGGCGCAGAAAACAACCCTGTGGCAGATGCTGGCGCGGGCTTGTCCGTACCCCCTGAAAATCCCGAGGCGTTGGCTGAGGCAATCATAGTCTTGGGCCAGATGTCACCTGAACAGCGCGCGCAGATGGGGAAGGCCGGACGGCATCATGTGGAACGCAGGTATAGTTATCGCACTTTGGCAGGTCGGTTAGCTGGAGTTATGGATGAAGTCGCGGAGGAGATGTGGTAAAACGACTCTTGGATGTTTTTATCTCTCTCACCGCTCTCATTTTATTGTCTCCATTGTTGGGGATAATCACTTTGCTCATTCGCTGGAAGCTGGGATCACCAGTATTTTTCCGTCAGACGCGCCCTGGGCTTAACGGTAAACCATTCAAGATTGTCAAATTTCGTACTATGCACAATGTTATGGGTGCAAATAAGAAGCCACTGCCGGATGCAGCGCGGATGACACGATTGGGTAGATTTCTTCGTATTACCAGTCTCGATGAATTACCAGAACTATGGAATGTATTGAGAGGGGATATGAGCTTTGTTGGCCCGAGACCGCTGTTGATGGAATATCTTCCACTATATAGCAAAGAACAGTCTCGGCGTCATGAGGTGCGGCCGGGAATCACCGGCTGGGCGCAAATCAATGGGCGTAATACCGTTTCCTGGAACGACAAATTCAAACTGGATGTGTGGTACGTAGATAACTGTTCTTTGTGGCTTGATATGAAGATTCTTCTTTTGACCCTGAAAAAGGTGCTGATGCGCGAGGGTATTTCAGCGGAAGGGGAAGCGACCACGAAAACGTTCAGAGGAAATGACTAATGCGTTTGGCAATACTGGGTGCGAGTGGCCATGGAAAAGTTGTGGCGGACACTGCTTTGCAGGCTGGTTGGCAGGATGTGGTTTTCTTTGACGACGCCTGGCCCGGGTTCCAGTCCAATGGCTCTTGGTCAGTAGTGGGAGATACTCAACGGTTGATCGACCAGCGGGATGATTTTGATGGGATTATCGTCGGTATCGGCAACAATCAAATACGTCTTCAAAAAGCACGTGAATTGGAGACTTGCGGTACGCGACTGGTTACACTGGTGCATCCACGCGCCATTATCAGCTCTGCAATCACTTTGGGGCGTGGTAGCGTAGTATTTGCTGGGGCCATTATACAGATCGATAGCCGGATTGGCGCCGCATGTATCATCAACACCGGCGCTACCGTCGATCACGAGTGTATTTTGAGTGATGGTGTGCATATCAGCCCCGGGGTACATCTTGCCGGCGGTGTACATGTGGGTGAACGAAGCTTCGTGGGCATTGGTGCAGTGGTAAAGCCGCTTGTTGAAATTGGTGTTGGCGTTACCGTAGGTGCCGGCGCCGCGGTGATGGCTGATGTACCGGATGGGCAGACTGTTGTGGGTGTGCCGGCCAAATTTTTCAAGTAAATAATTCACTCCAGCGTATCTTACTGGCTTCCTGTTTATATAGGTAATGTGATGCTCAATGGACCCTTTTCGCCCTGGCCTTCTTTCACACAAGAAGAAGCCGAAGCAGTCCAGCAAGTGCTGCTATCCAATAAAGTAAATTATTGGACCGGCGAGGAAGGCCATGAATTCGAACGAGAGTTCGCCTCGTTTGTCGATACTGGGCATGCCATTGCCGTTGCCAATGGCACTATTGCGTTGGAGCTGGCTCTAAAAGGCTTGAATATCGGTGCGGGTGATGAGGTGATTGTAACCTCCCGCACCTATTTGGCATCGGCTTCCAGTATTGTTATTTCCGGAGCCATGCCTGTTTTCGCGGATGTAGACAGAGACTCACAGAACTTAACGACTGCCACAGTGGCCAAAAAAATCACTCCGAGCACACGGGCAATAATCGCTGTGCATCTTGCTGGCTGGCCCTGTGAGATGGACGACTTAATGGCTCTGGCGAAGCAGCATGGCCTATTTGTGATTGAAGATTGTGCCCAGGCCCATGGGGCAACTTATAAGGGTAAAAGCGTCGGGTCTATCGGCCATGTAGGTTGCTGGTCGTTTTGTCAGGACAAAATCATGACGACCGGTGGCGAAGGGGGCATGGTTACAACCAACGATGTCGAATTATGGCAGCGTATGTGGGCCTACAAAGACCACGGCAAAAGTTGGTCGGCCGTTTACAAGCGTGAACACCCGCCGGGTTTCCGCTGGTTGCACGAAAGCTTTGGTACCAACTGGCGGTTGACGGAAATGCAGTCCGCTATCGGACGGATTCAATTAAGGCGAATACCACAGTGGAAACAGGCCCGCCGAGCCAATGCCGAGGCCATCTGGCAAACGGCAAGCGATTGCCCCGGGCTGCGAGTGCCAGCATTACCGGCTTACATTGAGCATGCCGCCTACAAGTGTTATGTGTTTGTGGAGCCAGAAAAGCTTAACGCCGGTTGGGATCGAGATCGTATTCTAAACGAGATTACTTCCCGAGGCGTGCCCTGTTACTCCGGTTCCTGTTCAGAAGTATATCTTGAAAAGGCTTTTGAAGGGACCGGTTGGCGGCCTGAACAGCGGTTGCCTGTCGCTCGAAATTTGGGCGAAACCAGCCTCATGTTTCTATGTCATCCCACGTTAACCCGGGGCGAGGTCAGCAAGACCTGCCATGCGCTGGAAACGGTAATGCAGAAAGCCACCGGCGGCTGATAGAGTGTGAGCTCCTTATCGCCTATACTTATAAAAATACGGCGCCCAGAAATCGTGCTTCTATATCATAATCCAATGCCGTAGCCTTCGCTTGGAGCTTTACATGAATCGCTTGATTAATCGCTTGTTCTACTTATCCCGTGGACAGAAGCGTCTGATTCAGTTGGCAACAGATACTTGGCTGATTGTATTCAGCTTCATGATGGCAATGCTGTTACGGCTGGACGACTGGGGTTTCACGCGCAACGATCCACTGGAGTGGTTGCTGCTGTCAGCAGTGATTCCGATAAGTTTGCTGATCTTTGCTCGCTTGGGCTTCTATCGGGCCGTTATCCGCTACATGACCCATAGGGCAATGGAGGCGATTGTTGTTGGCGTGGTGGCATCGACGATATCACTGGTGCTTGTCAGCTATTTGTTCGATGTATGGGTGCCTCGATCGGTACCCTTCATCTATGCCATGCTGGCCATTTTTACCATTGGTGGGGTGCGTTTTGTGCTTCGCGGCTTGTATGTAAGTAGCCAAATGCGACATAAAACACGCGTGGTCATATACGGCGCGGGGGCGGCCGGGCGACAACTAGCGGCGTCATTAGCCTTGGGGCGAGACTATGCGCCGGTTGCCTTTGTGGACGATTCACGTCAACTTCAGGGCGCCTTGATTCATGGATTGAAAATATATGCACCGGACAAGTTGCCGAGTTTGTTCGCGACTTACGGTGTCGAAAGGGTGCTCCTGGCAATTCCCAGTGAAAGCCGGGCGAGGCGGCGGGAGATTCTGGTCGGGCTTGAACAGCTTGATATACCTGTGCAAACCATTCCCGGACTGGCGGATGTAGTGACAGGCAAGGCGAACATCAACGAAATTCGTGATGTGGCAGTGGAAGATCTGCTAGGTAGGGATCCCAGTCCGCCGGACCCGGCGCTAATGGCCGCTAAAGTTTTCGGCAAAATCGTTATGGTGACGGGTGCTGGTGGTTCAATTGGGAGTGAGCTTTGTCGCCAGATTATCCATCAGAGTCCTTGCGAGCTACTGTTGCTGGAGCTATCCGAATATGGCCTCTACAGCATAGAGGAGGAGTTGAAGCAGATTACCGTTGACAAAGGGCTATCGGTTTCCATCAAAGCAGTTCTGGGTTCAGTGCAACACAGCCGCCGTTTGGAAGCGATTATGAAAATTTCCGGCGTCCAGACGATCTATCATGCAGCGGCTTACAAGCATGTGCCCATGGTTGAGCACAATATAGTTGAAGGTGTACGCAACAATGTATTTGGTACCCTGCGAACCGCGCAAGCGGCCGTGGCTGCGGGTGCGGAGAATTTTGTACTGATTTCCACGGATAAGGCGGTGCGTCCTACCAATATCATGGGTGCGACAAAGCGCTTGGCTGAGCTCGTGTGTCAGGCATTGGCTGATACCCAAAGTCGTACCCGCTTTTCCATGGTAAGGTTTGGTAATGTATTGGGTTCGTCGGGGTCGGTTGTGCCATTATTTCGCAGCCAGATCCAGGCAGGAGGCCCGGTTACTGTAACTCATCCAGAGATTACCCGTTACTTTATGACGATTCCAGAGGCGGCCCAACTGGTTATTCAGGCAAGTTCAATGGCCGAGGGTGGTGATGTTTTTGTGCTGGATATGGGCCAACCTATCAGGATTCTGGAATTGGCCAAACAAATGATACGCCTCTCAGGGTTGGTGCCGTTTTGTCGGGGCACGTCGTTCAAAGCCGAGGATGAGGGAGATATCGAAATTGTCTACACCGGCTTGCGTCCGGGCGAAAAGCTATACGAAGAATTGCTCGTCGGTAGCGATGTGGAAGGGACGCGCCATGAGCGAATTATGACTGCGCATGAAACCTATTTACCTTGGCAGGTGCTTGAAAAACTGCTGAATGAATTGCTCGATGCATGTCGGGCGTCTGACCATAGCGCCATCCGCCGCTTATTACTGAAAGCGCCCATTGCCTATTGTCCCCGGGATAACAACAATCAAAACAGCGGCCAGAAATCCAAGCTTGCAAATGTAACCCGTTTACCGAAACCGAAAGCTTAAAGGTGAGCGGAGCCCACTCTACTTGGCTACGGGCAAATTTGTAGGGTGGGCACCGCCCACCGATCTCACCAAATCATCCAGTAACAAGCTTGCACTGAGGCTGCATATTCCGAATAAACACCGCCTCAAATCTCTCAGCCGTGCGCTCCCGCTTGATCCGCTCAAAAAGGTCGCGAGCTTGTGGGTAGTTGCGGCGCAGGTAGACCAGCCACTGCTTAACGCGATTGCCAAGGTGTTTTTTTGGGTAGATATCCATTGTGGCATAGTAGAAGGTCCGCAGTAACTCCAGGCAGTCGCTCCAGTCCATCATTGTGTAGTCCTCACCCCGCGCATGGGCCTTGATCGCGTGGGCGAGATCGGGCTGTGCCAGCAGTCCTCGACCCAGCATGACGCTGTCGCAGCCGGATTCTTCGCGGCAGCGGACATAATCCTCAACGCTCCAGATCTCGCCATTGGCGACCAGTGGCAGGTCCACGGCGGCTTTGATTTCTCCGATATGGTGCCAGTAGGCCGGCGGTTTATAGCCGTCGGCTTTGGAGCGTGCGTGGACCACCAGTTCGTTTGCGCCGGCTGC
>CAZEWY010000137.1:0-10013 GCA_964515945.1 uncultured Cellvibrionaceae bacterium | reverse complement strand
ACCAGTACAGCCTCGATCGTCAAACCTGTGTTGAACTTGATCTCGTCCAGAGCGTGGAGGTTGGTAGGGTCCGCCACAGCAACAAACAGGCGGTGGCCACGTTTGTATAGCGGCAATGACTGATGTTTGCGTACCAGTTTGGGGTCAACAATGTCCTTTGGCAGTGTGGTTTCCGCTAATACAGACAAATTTAGTAATGGTGTGCCGAATTCGTCAGCCGCCGCGCTGGCGATATGCTGCGGACTGACAGTGCCAGATTCCGCCAGAAATTGTGCGAGGGGGCGCTTTTGCTTTAATGAACCCTCCAGTGCTTTGCGCGCCTGTGTTTCATCCAGCAGGCCATCCTTCACTAGCCGCTTGGCAAGCCCACTCAACGCTGCTGTTGGTATGCCCATTTATTACCTTGTATTCAAAAGTAGATGCTATTCCGTTTAGTATGGCGTTGAAACGACGATTCGTCATTATTTCAACAAAAATCCATTTCGCAGTCTAAGATAAAATTGGTTTCGAAAGGCATTCATTCTGCCTGAATTTAAGTTTAAAGTGTCAATCCTTCATGACAAAAAACGTCACATGTCGCCGCTATTGGTTCGGCATACTGGGCCGCAAATCCATCAGGTCTTGGCTGTTTATTCAGTAACCAATTGAATTTAAATGATTTTTAAGGATTGGCACGGCTTTTGATATGATTTGGTAGACAATAAGTTTATTGTTCCTTTTATTGGAGACTTTTTATGAAGAAGCAAACAGGTTTTACGCTTATCGAATTAATGATTGTGGTTGCGATTATCGGCATTCTGGCAGCCATAGCCCTGCCCGCTTATCAGGACTATATTGCACGTACTCAGGTCAGTCGTGTCATCGGCGAGGTCGGTGCTATCAAAACATCGGTCGAAACCAAAATTATGGATGGTAAGATGGATGAGTTTACTGTAGATAACGATGCAAGCACCGGTATTGGCTGGATCGGCTCCAGTCTTGTTGACACTGTCGCGAAGGTACAGGATACCCCCGATACTGGAGACGTTGCTATTGTTGCAACTATGGGTAATACAGCGTCTAGCGCAACCGAGGCAGCAACTATAACCTGGACTCGAAAAGCCACCGGCGAATGGGAATGTGTGGTTGACGGATCTGATGTGGTTGCTGGATGGAAAAATAGTTACGCACCGGCAAGTTGCCCCGCCAGTTAATTGATCCAACGTCTCGCATGCAAAAGGCGCCTTATGGCGCCTTTTTTAGTAAAAGATGGCATGTATTGCCACTTTCTTCAATCTTGATGCTCACCTTGCACTCCATGGTGGAGGGTGAGCGATTAAGCTGCTGTTATTCTGTTTTAGATGTTGCGTTTTGCGCAGAGATCCTTGGGTGGAGCCATGCCATCGTTTGAGCGTTTCCAGAGATTGCCGACATGGATTCTGGTTGGATTTATCGTGGGGACAGTTGTTCCTTGGTCGAATGTTTTTACAGGTAGTTATTATAACCACCAGCGCCTGTTACAGGTGGTGTTGCTAATTGCGATAGGAAGCTGCTGGGTATCCTATTCCTATCGGCGAAAAGTGAGCAATATAATCGCGGATAAGCTATGGCTCACCGGTTTTTTGCTGATGGTGGTGGGCGGCGGCGCTAGCGTCTGGATGGGGCTGTCGGCTCCTGCCGCTTCGGTCGGCTACTGTCACTGGTTGTTGCTGTTTTCGTTATTTTTATCGTGTGCCTCAGTGGCTTCGCGAGACGCTTTCATTGTGACTGCAGGCTTCATTTTTTGTCAGGCGGTCAGCGTGTTTCTGGCCATGTTGTATTTGGGCTTTACATTACTATCGGGTGATCCCGTCAATGCGAGTGTTATTTATCCCGGTGTCGATAATATCCGCTTTTTTAACCAGATACAAGTCTTCGTCATGCCGCTATTATTATTCGGGCTGTGTCGACCAAAGATTGGTTATTTCACTTTTGTATGTCTTACGGCCAATTTTTTGCTGCTGCTCATAGGTGGTGCGCGCGGCGCCCTGATGGTGTCTTTTTTCATATTTATTTGGGTTGGCTGGGTACAGGCTCAGCAGCGTGTGCGTGTTTATTGGGCGCTCGGTGCCTTAACAATTGCCGCGGCTGCCTATATTGGTATGCAAGAGACGGGGCAGAGTATAGCGCAGGAAATTATCCGGACAGGTACGAGCGGCCGCGTGGATATTTGGCTGGAGATCATCGAATCGTTGCGTCCACATCACCTACTATGGGGCGCAGGGCCAGGAAATTATGGTTTATTTACCACATGGAGGCTTGGCCATCCCCATAACAGCGTACTGCAGGTGTTATTTGAATGGGGAGGGGTAGCGCTAGTGGGCGCCGGGTTCATAGTCAGCCGTTTATTATATTTGACAATACGCTATATCAAGCTATATCCCGAAGATGAATTGACGCAGGCAATAGCCGCGTCACTGGCGGCATCGTTTGCTTATTCACTTATAGGTGGTGTTATTGTGATGCCTGTTCCGCAAACGTTGTTATTTATCTTTGCTGGATTGTTGTGGAGGCGAGTAGTTTGTTTTCCTGCCTCGGCCAGCGTTGGATTACATAAAACGCACGCCGATCCTCGGTATGCATTGCGGGCCGGGTTGATGGTATTGATCTTGACTGCGCCTTATTTATGGCTGGTGTCGAATTACTATGTACAACAGACGGGCATATTCCGTCATGTGCAAGGTCCCGCATTCTGGATAAATGGCGCGGCATTTACATGGCCCGAGCAGTAGGCTTTCATTTGTACGTAAACCGCAAGGATAGATCCACTGCCCGCATATGCTTAGTTAAGCCGCCAATAGAAACATAGTCGACTCCCGTATCGGTCATGCCGAACAATATCGTCTCGGTAATATTGCCCGATGCCTCCAGTTTGGCAGCGCCGCGATTAAGGCTTACTGCTTTTCGTAGCTCATCAGAATCGAAATTATCCAGCATTACAATGTCCGCCCTTGCCTCCAGTGCTTGCTCCAGCTCTTGCAGATTTTCCACCTCCACTTCTACAGGCTTATCTGACGCAATCTTCCGTGCCTCGGCAACAGCTGCGGCGATACCATCGCAGGCGGCGATATGGTTTTCTTTAATCAGAAAAGCGTCAAACAGGCCGATGCGGTGGTTATGTCCGCCGCCGCAGGTCACGGCATATTTCTGTGCGGTGCGCAGACCGGGGATGGTTTTGCGGGTATCCAGAATCCTGACTGAGCTGCCATCGGTTAGATCGACCAGTTCCCGCGTTCGGGTGGCCGTGCCCGACAGAAGCTGCACAAAGTTCAGCGCTGTGCGCTCACCGGTAAGCAGTTTGCGGGCATTGCCCTTGAGGGTGACGAAGGTGGAGCCGGCTTTTACCTGATCGCCGTCGCCATAGTGCCAGGTGATGTTCGTGATACCGCCGAGCTGTGTAAACACTTCCTCAAACCAGGCCTGCCCACAGAGCACACAGTCTTCCCGGGTAATAACGGTCGCGGTACTGATTCTGTCTTCGGGGATCAAAAGAGCGGTAATGTCCCCGCTGCCAATATCCTCCTCCAATGCCAGTTTGACAGCGCGGGTGATGTCCTGTCTGATGTTGTCGAGTTGTATGTTCATGATCTCCGGAGGTGTGGATTGACGGGTGAGTAGTTTAGCAGATTTGGAGGAGCTTCAAGCCGCAAGCCATAAGCTGCAAGCGGAGCTTAGAGGGAGGCAGGTCGAGAGGGCTCCCACCGATTGAGACTGGCAGCCAATACAGCCATGGGAGTGCCCCACGATATCCTGGATTGCTTTAAACTTCACTCCCACTACAATTTGCTTGCAGCTTGCAGCGTCCTCAACACTAAGGAAACGACCGCTTGAGCGATACCCCGAAAACTGCACCAGGCATCTTGCGCTCCAGCGCAGTGGTGAGCGCCATGACCATGATCTCACGTGTGCTCGGTCTGTTGCGCGACGTGGTTTTTGCCCGGTTTATCGGTGCCGAGGCTGGGGCCGATGCTTTTTTTGTGGCTTTCAAGGTGCCCAACTTTTTGCGGCGCCTGTTCGCCGAAGGCGCTTTCGCCCAGGCATTTGTACCGGTTCTGTCGGAGTATCGACACCAGGGGAGTGTGGCGGCGGTGCAGGGCTTTGTGGACCGGGTGGCGGGCTGTCTGGGTGTGTCTGTTCTGCTGGTCTGTGGCTTGGTGGTGCTGGCGGCGCCGGTATTTACCGCGGTGTTCGCCATGGGCTTTCTGGTACACAGCCCCGAGAAGTTCGCGCTCACTACCGACCTGATGCGTATCACTTTTCCCTATCTGGCGTTCATATCCCTGGCCGGTTTTGCCAGCGCCATACTCAACAGCTACGACCGCTTTGCCATTCCGGCATTGACACCGGTCTTACTGAATCTGGTGCTGATTATTGCCGCTGTGTACGTTGCGCCACACCTTGATGTCCCGGTGATGGCGCTGGCGTGGGGCGTGTTGGTCGCCGGGGCACTGCAACTCAGCTTCCAGTTACCGTTCCTCAAGCGTCTGGGGCTCTTGCCGCATCCGAAGGTGGATTGGGTCGATCCCTCGGTGAAAAAGGTCCTGAGTCTTATGGCGCCGGCTATATTCGGTGTGTCGGTCAGTCAGATCAACCTGATGTTTGATACGATTTTGGCGTCCTTCCTGCCGACTGGCAGCGTTTCCTGGCTCTATTACTCTGACCGGCTCACGGAGCTGCCATTGGGTGTATTCGGCGTGGGTATCGCCACGGTGGTTTTGCCCACCCTTTCGCGCCAGTTCGCGGCCGCCGAGGGGCAGCACCACCAGACCCTGGACTGGGCACTGCGCATGGTGCTGCTGATCGGTGTACCCGCCGCCCTGGCGCTGGTTGTTCTGGCGGAGCCGATTCTGTTGACCTTGTTCCAGTACGGCAAGACCAGCCCCATGGATATGAAAATGGCCAGCTATTCGCTGCAGGCCTATGCGCTGGGGCTGACGGCTTTCATGCTGATCAAGGTGCTGGTCACCGGTTATTTCTCCCGCCAGGATACCCGCACACCGGTACGTATCGGCATCATCGCCATGCTGGCCAATATGGTGATGAATCTGATCTTTGTGTTGCCGTTTCACTTCTTCTGGCAAATCGGCCATACCGGACTGGCGCTGGCAACCTCCTGCTCGGCTTTTCTCAATGCCGGTCTCCTGCTAAGGGGCCTGCGGCGGCAGGGGGTTTATCAGGCGCAGCCTGGATGGCCGCTGTTTGCGGTGCGGCTGGTGCTGGCGAGTGGCGCCATGGGCTTGGTTGCCGGATTCCTGTATTACTCGATGCCCGATTTTGCGCCGCTGGAATGGTGGCAGCGGATCATCAATGTGGCCCTGCTTTGTGCGGCCGGTATCCTGAGTTATACCGCTGTGCTCTTCGCTCTGGGAATGCGGCCCCGCCATCTGCATCCCGCCGCACCATAAGGTGGTAGGTCGGTAGTCTCCCGGGGCGACGGTAAGGTATACTGCGGCCTTTGTGCAATTCACCGTCCCGACCGGCACACTTTTTTCGGCTTTCGGCATTTTTCCATGCATCCCATGCACCAAGAATTCATTCGCGGTCTACACCGCCTGGAAGCGCGGCACTGTGGCAGCGTGGCGACTATCGGTTCGTTTGACGGTATCCACCTCGGCCATCGCGCTATTTTGCAGCAGGTGATAGATCGGGCGCGGGAACTGCAACTGCCGTCAGTGGTGGTGGTGTTCGAGCCGCAGCCACACGAGTACTTTTCACCGGAACTCGCGCCAGCGCGTCTGACGCGCCTGCGGGAGAAGGTCAAGGCGCTGTTTGCAGCCGGTATTGATCGCGTGCTCTGCCTGCGGTTTGATCAGGAATTGCGCTCGCTGTCGGCGGAGGATTTCATTGATCAGGTTCTGGTACGCGGGCTGGGCGTCCGGCATCTGGTGATTGGCGACGACTTTCGCTTCGGTTGCGATCGCCGTGGGGATTACAAACTGCTCTGTAGCGCCGGTCGGGAAAAGGGTTTCACCGTCAGTGATACCGCGACTCTGACGCGGCATGGTGAACGCATCAGCAGTACCCGCATCCGCCAGTTGCTGGAACAGGATCAACTCGCTCTGGCGGAAGAATTGCTGGGACGGCCTTTCAGCATCGCCGGGCGGGTGGTTTATGGCAAACAGTTGGGCAGGAATATCGGCGCACCCACGGCCAATGTGGGTCTGGGACGGTACCGTTCGCCGGTGCATGGCGTCTATACGGTGAATGTTCGCATCATTACCGGCGGGCTTGCCAAAGAGATATTTCGGGGCGTTGCCAATGTTGGCGTCAGGCCCACATTGGGAGGTGGCCAGAAGCCTTTGCTGGAAGTGCATATCTTCGATTTTTCGGACGATCTTTACGGTCAATGTATAGAGGTGATTTTTCGGCAGAAATTGCGTCGGGAACAGACTTTTGAATCACTGGAAGCCTTGATGGCGCAGATCCAGCAGGACATTGCCGAGGGCAGGGAGTTTTTTGATCTGCACGGATGACTATTTTTTTAGAGGCCAGTATTTTTAAACCATTATTCCTTAACGAATTAGCAGTGAACCCATGACCGACTACAAGTCTACCCTGAATCTTCCGCAAACCGCTTTCGCGATGAAGGCGAATCTTGCGCAGCGCGAGCCGCAAATGCTGGAGCATTGGCAAAAGGCCAAGTTTTATGAGCAGATTCGCAAGGCGCGCGCAGGCCGTGAGCAATTTATTTTGCACGATGGCCCGCCCTATGCGAACGGGGACATTCATATTGGTCATGCCGTCAACAAGATACTGAAGGATATTATCGTCAAATCCAAAACCCTGAGCGGTTTTGACGCGCCTTATGTCCCCGGCTGGGATTGTCACGGCCTGCCTATTGAGCACCAGGTCGAGAAGAAAATCGGCAAGGCGGGAGTCAAAGTCGACCATGCCACTTTTCGGCAGAAATGCCGCGACTACGCACGTAAACAGGTTGAAGGGCAGAAACGGGATTTTATCCGCCTGGGGGTTTTGGGTGAGTGGGACAACCCCTACCTGACCATGGACTATAAAACCGAAGCCGACACCATTCGCGCCCTCGGCAAAATTGTCGAGAATGGCCACCTGCACAAGGGCTTCAAGCCCGTGCACTGGAGTGTCGTGGGCGGCTCCGCTCTGGCCGAGGCCGAAGTGGAGTATCAGGACAAGACTTCCTGGTCCATCGATGTGCGCTTTCGCGTTGCCGATGAGGGCAATCTGGCCGAACGCATGGGCGATCTTAAAGGCAGCGGCCCTGTGTCCGTCCTTATCTGGACTACCACTCCCTGGACCTTGCCTTCGAATCAGGCCGTCAGCTTGAATGGCGATCTCACCTATGCTCTGGTGCAGAACGGTGCCGAGCGCCTGTTGATGGCGGAAGCTCTGATCGAGTCCGTGATGAAAAGGTGCGGCCTGGAAAACTATGAAACCGTCGGCACCTGCAAAGGCGCGGATCTGGAGGGTCTGGAACTGCTGCATCCCTTCTATGACAAGAAGGTGCCCCTGATACTCGGCGATCATGTCACCACCGATGCCGGTACCGGTTGTGTCCATACGGCGCCGGACCATGGCGTGGATGACTTTGTGGTAGGCCAGAAATATGGCATAGGCACACTCAATTACGTGGATGACAATGGCCTTTACCGCGATGTGGTACCGCTGTTCGCCGGTGTCCACGTGTACAAGGCCGATGACGAGGTTCTGAAGGTTCTGAAAGAGCAGGGCACGCTACTGCACGAATCGGAGTTTGTGCACAGTTATCCCCATTGCTGGCGCACCAAGACGCCGCTGATCTTCCGCGCGACGCCGCAATGGTTTATCAGCATGAATCAGAATCATCTGCTGGATAACGTGAAAGCCTCCGTGGATGAGGTCGAGTGGATACCCGAGTGGGGCGAGGCGCGGATACGCAGCATGCTGGCCTCCAGCCCCGATTGGTGTATCTCCCGTCAGCGCACCTGGGGCGTGCCTATCACTTTGTTTGTCCACAAGGACACCCAGGAGCTGCACCCGCAGACATCGCGTTTGATCGAGGAAGTTGCGCAACGGGTTGAAAGCAAAGGCATGGATGCCTGGTTCGAGCTGGATAGCCAGGAGCTGCTGGGGGATGATGCGGAGCATTATCAGAAGGTGACGGATACGCTGGACGTCTGGTTTGACTCCGGCGTGACTCATTTCACGGTGCTTGGGCAGCGGGACAATTTGCGCTTTCCGGCGGACCTCTATCTGGAAGGCTCGGATCAGCATCGCGGCTGGTTTCAGTCGTCGCTGAAAACCTCCATGGCCATCAACAACTCAGCGCCTTACAAGCAGGTGCTGACCCACGGGTTTGCCGTGGATGCCCAAGGGCGCAAGATGTCCAAATCCGTGGGCAACGTGGTGCCACCGCAGAAGGTGATGAATGAGCTGGGCGCGGATGTATTGCGTCTGTGGGTGGCGGCCACGGATTTTTCCGGCGATATGAGCGTGTCCGACGAAATCCTCAAGCGCACCGCCGACTCCTATCGCCGCATGCGCAACACCGCCCGCTTCATGTTGTCCAATCTGGCCGGTTTTGAGCCCGAACAGCATGCACTGGCGTTTGACGAGATGCTGGCTCTGGATCGCTGGGCGGTGGACCGGGCCGGCGCCCTGCAGCAAGAATTGCTGGAGGCCTACGACACCTATCAGCTCCATCATATTTACCAAAAGCTGCACAATTTCTGCGTGGTGGATATGGGTGGCTTTTATCTGGATATCATCAAGGACCGCCAGTACACCACTCAGGCGGACAGCCTGCCGCGCCGCTCCGCGCAGACGGCGCTCTACCATATTGTGGAAGCCTTTGCCCGCTGGATTGCGCCGATACTGTCCTTTACCGCTGACGAGCTGTGGGAGGCGATTCCAGGTGAACGCAGTGGTTTTGTCTTCGCATCGGAATGGTACGATTTGCCCCGGCTGTCGGCTGAAGCGGAGCTTGATAATGATTACTGGCAATTCGTGATGGAGGTGAAAACCGCTGTCAACAAGGCGCTGGAAGCCAAGCGTAATGCCGGTGAGGTGGGCAAATCCCTGGCCGCCGAAGTGACTTTGTATTGTGATGAGGCGATAGCGCGGCAATTGCAGCGCCTGGGCGACGAGTTGCGCTTTGTGCTGATTACCTCCAGCGCGACAATCAAGCCCGCGAGTGAACTGACGGATTCCGGTACCCTGGCCACCGATGTGGAAGGCCTTTGGGTGAAGGTGGATGCCTCACCCCACGAGAAGTGTGTCCGCTGCTGGCACCATCTGCAAGACGTTGGACAGCATCCAGAGCACCCCGAATTGTGCGGACGCTGTGTCGAGAATGTTGATGGCGCGGGCGAGGTGCGACTCTATGCCTAGACTATCGCTCGTGGGGAATCTCCGCTTGGGGCATTTGCCCTGGCAGTGGTATGGCCTTGCCCTGTTTCTGCTGATTCTGGACCAGGTGACCAAGCATTGGGCCGTAGCCGCCTTGACATACAATGCACCGGTCGAACTGACCAGCTTCTTCAATCTGACATTGCGCTACAATTACGGCGCCGCCTTCAGCTTCCTGCACGACGCCAGTGGCTGGCAGCGCTGGCTTTTCGGCATTATAGCCGGTGGCGTGAGTATGTTTATCATTGCCTGGCTGGCGCGTCTGAAGCGCGAGCAGTGGCTGGAGTCCCTG
This sequence comes from uncultured Cellvibrionaceae bacterium, assembly GCA_964515945.1. Lineage (GTDB taxonomy): Bacteria > Pseudomonadota > Gammaproteobacteria > Pseudomonadales > Cellvibrionaceae > CAYQQJ01. Next base: position 343 of record CAZEWY010000137.1, on the reverse strand, counting down.
GCGCTGGCCTGTATTCTCAGTGGCGCCTTGGGGAACCTTTACGATCGGGTTGTCCTGGGCTATGTTGTGGACTTTATTGAAGTCCACTATCAACAGTATTATTGGCCGGCGTTCAATATCGCGGATTCCGCGATCACTGTGGGCGCCGCTCTGCTGATCCTCGACATGTTCAGAAGCAAGAAAGCCGATGAGTGATTTAACCGTAGGTCCGGGCACCCAGGTTACCCTGCATTTCACCCTCAAGCTGGCTGACGGCGAAGTGGTGGATAGCACCATGGAGCGCGATCCGGCGACTTTTGTCGTGGGGGATGGTAATCTGCTACCGGGTTTTGAAAAGGCGCTG
>CAZEWY010000136.1:0-10079 GCA_964515945.1 uncultured Cellvibrionaceae bacterium | reverse complement strand
GATTCTAATAAGGAGGAGGCACTGGCAAACCCAACATCATACTTCTCAGCTAATCTTCAACGACAAAAATCGATACCTTTCTGTAGCTACTCTGTTTCGGTCACTGTTAATGGCGAACTGGTTACAAACGGGGAGGTGTCGCTAGGGTATGATGACGTCTGCCAGGGCACCAATAGCACTTCGGAGAGTCAATTATACACTTTTCCTGCTGGATCGGATTCTGTTTACAACATGGATATGGAACTAGTGGCAGAGGTAGATGGTAACTACATGCAGTGGATGAATGACACCTTGATATACACGGAGACAGCCAGTTATGCGAGTGGCGGTGGTTATAACCTGGTGGCCAATGATTTATTCAACAATGATGTGCAACGCTTCCAGAGTGAAAGCCATTTTGGCATTGTCGATGTTGTGGGTGAGAAAGTTGTTTCCTTTTCGCCTGGCGAATACAACAAGCCTGCACGATTAATGGTATTTAACAGCGAATTAGCGCTGGAGTATGACAGCACATCGCAATGACCATGCAGGCGAACCTGCCGACTGGCTTGGTAAACCAGAACCAGTTTAGCAACAATCGTTGGACGTCATCCTTCTAATAACAGTTCGATAAAGGGATATTAAATGTCAAACCAGAAACTCCTGCCAGCATTGGCTTTCGCTTTGTGTAGCCTTTTGGCTCCGGCCATTTGTTGGGCGGAACTACTGCTCGATGGTAACCTCGGAGCCAGCCAGCCTTCGGCATCGGCCTATGATACCGGCCCCTATACCAACCTATCCGCCGGCTTTGCGGGGCAGGGCTGGCAGTTGCGTTTGGGCTACCTCCACCTCGACGAATTTGAACTGGAGACCACCGACAAACCCGCGGAGATCACCGTCCGGGCACCCTATCTGGAGATAGTGCGGGAAATCGACGCCAACATCGTCAATGTTGAACTCGGGTTGGGGGCCAGCTACGCCATGACCAAGGCGAGCTTCTACAATCGAACCCTGTCCCGGGAGGAGGAATTCGCGCCCTTTGCCGAGCTGGCTTTGGTAAAGGATTTGAACGAGCTGTTTTCACTCAAGGCCGGTTACGTCTACATGAATGATGTCAGCGGCAGCGACATTTCCAACTACTTTATCGGATTCCGGTTCAGCTTGCGCTAGTGAGGCCCCATATGAAAACATTTCTGATTCGGGTGCTAGCAGCCACCCTGGCAATTCTGCTGACAGCCTGCAACAGCGAAGATGATGTCGTCTCCTCTTCCAATACCGCAACCAGTGAAATCTACGCCACCGTGGAAATCCACACCGATGGCAGCGGCATGGTTTATGTGGGAGTGCAACTGACCAAGGACCAGCCGCCATCCGAGGCAAGTTCCGATGATCAATATATCGAACTGAATGGCTCGGACGAATTGTGGTTTACCTCGGGGGTCAATATGCGCGACCTGGAAATCGAGGGAGATCTGTTCGAGGCACTGGAAAATGTGGCGCAAACCCAGGCACTGGTTAAAGGCACCACCCGCTATCTCGACGAAGGCTGGTTCTGGAGTCGGCTCTTTCCAATCAAGACCTACTATGACGGCAGCCTGGAAGTGACTGAAGAAGGCGCGACCTACACGGTGTCACTGCTACGCAATGGCCATGAAGACGCCAAAAATTCGAATGTCACCATGCCTTTGCCGTTTGAAATTCTGGCGCCCTTACCCGGCGAAACCTATAGCCGCTCGGCGGATTCGATAATGATCGAGTGGCTTCCTGAGAGCGCGGCGGACAACGTCTCGGTGGAACTGGAAGCGAATACCTCCTGTCCGGATGGAGGCTTTGATTCCTTCACCACAACCCAGGCCGTCGATAACGGCATTCTCCTGCTGAATCCCGGGGATTTGATGTCTGACAATCTTTCCGGCAGCTGCTCCACCGCGTTGACGCTTGCCAAGTCGCGACTGGAGCAAGCCGACCCGGCATTTGTTGGCGGCTTTATTTCCGCTCACCAGGTGCGGACGGTGTCCGTGACAACGACGGATTGATCATCCAGCTTTTTCAACAGCCCCCTATTCTCCCTGGGTGGCCACCTTGACCAGCCGCTGGCGTTCGTGTTCTTCATAAAAGCTGGGGTCGTCAAACAGGTCCGGCTGGGTGTGGTCGAACAGCATCTCCAGGGCCTCGGGCGTGGTCTGCACCAGAGGCTCGAAGTGCGCCGCTTCACCGGATATAAGGGGTGATACGTAGTTGCGTCTGTAGATGGCATGGGCCGCCAGTAACGTCAGGACGACGGCGATATATACCGGCAACGCATTGACCCCGAAGAAATTCATGAACACGCCGACGAGCAGGGGCGCGACGGCGCTGCCGGCACCGTGAAGAACCAGCATATCCGCCGAGCCAGAAATCACCTCATCGGGGTGCAGCTGATCAATGAGTTGTGCCACGGCCAGGGGATAGAGCGAGAATGACAGGCCACCAAACCCAAAAAACATCGCCATAAGCACATATTTGTTCGGCGCCAGAGGCATAAGCACCGTCACTACCGCCGCCAAAAGGCAAACCCAGGTCAGCACCCGTTGGCGCTCGTGCTTGTCCGAGAAGCGGCCAATGGGAATTTGCAGAAGGGCGCCACCAATGATGGTGATGCTCATGACCATACTGACATCGGCGGTATTCAGACCCAGCCGTGTTATGTAGACCGGCGTCATGGTCCAGAAAGCACCCATTGCCAGCCCCGACAGGACGGCAGCCGTTACCGCCACCGGCGCAAAACCTATGAGGGATTTCAAACTGCTTTTGGGGCGCTCGGGTATGCGCGGCTGACTGCGGCTGGTCAGCGCCATGGGCAAGAGCGCCCAGCAGACGAAAATGGCCGTCACCGTAAACAGCACAAACCCTTCCGGTGATGCCAGTCGCAGAATCTGCTGGGCCACCGCAATCGCACCGAGATTGACCACCATATACATGGCAAAAATGCGCCCGCGCTCGTGACTGGCCGCCTTGCTGTTGAGCCAGCTTTCAACCACGGTCATCAGGGTCACGAAGGACAGTCCATAGATCAGCCGCAGTACCAGCCAGAACCACGGGTCAACCAACAGCGCGTGAAGCAGTGACCCCGAGGCGCAAATGGCGGCGCAGAATGCGAAGGTGCGGATGTGGCCCATGCGCCGGATAAGCCGGCCACTGATCCAGGTTCCGCAGACAAAGCCGAGGAAGTAGGCGGACATCACCAGGCCCAGCGCGGTGGTAGAAAAACCTTCAGCCGTTCCGCGCAGTGTCAGCAGTGTGCTCATCAGACCGTTGCCGAGCAGAAGAAGCGCAACACTCCAGAAAACCGCACGGACGGGATACAGTAATGAGTGAATACTACTCTCCTTATTTTGGGAAAGGGTCCTGGGGAGGGCTTCTGGAATGGGCGCCCACACAACGGGCACGCCGGGACTCCACTGAATTCTGTCAGACAATCAAACTGGTTTGAGTTTCCCAAAAGTTGGGAAGATTTCGACGTCGGGAAGGCAGGAGGAGTGAGGAGCTTGGCAGGCACCGAAATACCAGTGCCTGCCGATAGATCTATCTTTTTGCCGCTAGTCTTGCACGCCCGCAGGTCACCACGGTGCCCACTGGAGGTGACTGGCGGCCTCACGGGCGGTCAAGGAGTCGAGGTCCTGGTTAGTGGGAGTTTGTTCTCTCCAATGACCCCAGCTGATATTGCGGTCGGTTCGCCGTATGTTCCATGCGGCCTGCGAGTTCTGCTGCATCCACCCGAGATACGTACTGTACAGATTGCGGTCCCTCATGAATTCGCCGAGACCGCGGGCGAACTCGGCCGAACCGATCGGCACCTCAATCCCATCGACCGTCATGTTGTTGATCACCCAGTCGGCCGATCGCTGCGCATCGCTGTAGTACATGGCATTGCCGGTGACGGTGTACAGGCAATTGGCCGCACTGATGAAGGCGCCGACGTTGAAGTTACTGACCGTGGTATCCAGCGTACCGTCGGCGAGTTTCTTCTGATACACCTGCCCCGTCGAAGTATTGTAGAGGTTGTTCCGCATCCAGGCGTAAATATCGATTGCTCTATCGCGATACCAGGCGTTGCCCGTGGACTGGTACAGAAGACACCCGAGGTAAATGGTCGGACCATTGCTGAGAGCTTCCTTCGCAGTGTGGGCCTTGTCCCACCAGACGCCGCCTCCCAAGTCCGCACTCCAACCCTCTTGCCAGATGTAGTCGAAGCCGTCTCTCGCCTTCTGGATGTGAGCTGAATTGTTATTTATCCGGCCTCCGCGAACAAAGGCGAGACTGGCCCATGCGTAATCGTCAAAGAACTGGTTCCAGGTCCAGTCCATGCCGTTCATAACATTGAAGGTTTCGAGAAGGTCATTGATGATGTTCTGGTACCGTGGATTCGGGCTGCGTATTACAGAATCCTCGAGCATCATGATATTGAGCGCCTGGATCCAGAAATAAGCAGGTCCCGTGTCGAAAATGCTGGTTCTGTAGTAGGTGTTGGTCGGTCCTCCGAGATGGAGGTAGGTGTCGTTGAAGTACTCGATTGCCGTGTCGGCATAGGCATTGTTCGCGCGGATTCTCTGCGCGTTGCTGTCGTTACACCCCCACAACTGAATGTTCGCCCCATCCGCGCTCGAAGCCGTGCTCACGTCGAGGCAACGGCCACTTTTCCTGTTGGGGAAATGGTAATTCCCGTCCGCAAATTGCTCTACCTTCCATTGCTGGGCCTCGGTGCCATTACACGCCCACATCTGCACGTTCGTCCCATCCGAAGTGCCACCCCCGGCCGCCTCGACGCATCTTCCACTGATGGTGCTGACAAGCTGAAACCAGGCGCCGTCCACCGTCATTACCTTAAACCTCTGCGCGCCGGCGCCGTTGCAACTCCAGAGCTGGACGTTCGCCCCATCGTTGACGTTGGAAGCGGACACATCCATGCATTTGTTTTGAAGGTTTGGGAACCTCAGCTCGTAGACCATGCCGTTGGTGAGCGTGGCGCCTGTTGTTGCGTTGCGGATGCGGAGCCAGTTCAGGTTCCAACCACCGACCACCGCATAGATACCGACACCGTAGGTGCCGGCATTGACATTGACCGTGTGCGACACGGTGGTCCAGTTCTGCCAACCGCCCGTGCTGGGGATGCTGAGTTGTCCCAGTACCGTCTGACCGCCATTTAAGTCCAGTGACAGCATGCCGCCGCCATTCAGGCTTGCCACGCGGTATTCGACGATGTAGCTGCCCGTCGTCGGAAAGGTAATGTTCGCGTACGACATCCAGTCGCCGCTATCGATCCAGCCGACGTTGTCGCCGCCTCCGGTGTCCGACGTAGCCTCGATCTGCACTCCGGACATGTTCGAATAATTTTCCGCCTGGATGGTGATGTCAAGTGCGACGGCGGGTGACGAAGCGAACGCCAAGCCGGACAAACACACGAGTGCCGCGAACAATCTTTTTGAGACAATAAATAAAACACTACACATATGCTCCTCCTGGATACCGAAAGTATGGCTGCTTAGTCGAGACGAACGGTGGTGACAACGGCCGCGTGGTCGGAGGCCCACAGGTTGTTCGCGTGGTTCGGGAACAGTGCCGCGGGCGCGTTGCCCGGATCTTGATAGATGCCGATCCAGTTCGTCGAGCTCGGGCGGTTAGTCGTATAGGCGGCCACCATCTCGCCGTCCGTGACATAAATACTACGATCGAGCGTTATCGGAGGTCCGGCGGGCGCGCTGTTCGCGTTGCGGATACGGAACCAATTAATGTTCCAGCCGCCCGCGGCGGCATAAATGCCGAAGTCGTAGGTGCCGACGTTGATGGTCACCGTGTGGGAAATGGTGGCCCAGTTCTGCCAGCCGCCGGTGCTTGGTACCGCAAGCTGACCGAGCACCGTCTGGCCGCCGTTCAAGTCTAGCGAGAGCGTGCCACCGCCGTTTAAGCTCGCCACGCGGTATTCGACGATATAGCTGCCGGTCGTGGGGATGTTGATATTGGCGTAGGACATCCAGTCGCCGTTATCGATCCAGCCGACGTTGGAGCCGCCTCCCGTATCGGAGGTGGCTTCCAACTGCACGCCGGACATGTTCGAATAATTTTCAGCCTGGATGGTAATATCGAACGCGGCCGCCTGCTGCGCCGCGAGCGCCAATACGCCCCAGCACAGCAGCGCTGCGAAAAAACCTTTACCGGATACCGCACGAAAAACGCCTTTACTCATATCAATCTCCCCAATATAACCCGGCGGTCAAACAATTCAGTCAAAACGGTCGCTCATCTGGTTTCTCGAATTGATGTGCCAGACGAACAAACCCTGCTGCTGATAGTGGCTGTGCAACTCGCCCGCGCACATCACATAACCCTGCAAGGGGTCGCAATGGGGCGCGCCGTACAAATGGCCGGATTCGTGCACCATGATGATTTGCGCCCGGTTCAATGACAGATCGAAGTCGAACAAACCGCTGATCTGGACATTAATCCAGCCGCAGGCAACACCACCGCCAAGGTCCGGTGTCAGGCCAATCAAATAGTCGAAGCCGTGGTTCGATGCATTGGTCGAGACGGGGCCGGCCCAATCCTGCGACAGACCCAGCATGGTGCGAGCGGCGGCAGTGCCTTGTTCGCAGAAACCACCGGCTGCGCTGGACGCGGAAAACCCCGACAGCGGATAGAACAACTGTCGGACATTCATCATCTGATTAAACCCGCCGGCGTGGTACTGGTAGGTGCTGCCGTTATAGAGTTCCGACGGCCGGGTAAATGCCGACGCCATATATTGTTGTATACCCTGCGTATAGTTGATTTTACTCAGATAAGTGGGGTCGTAGAGGACCGGCACCAATACAGCGTTGCTGGCGCCGATAGTGAAGTTACCACCGCTGAAGCTGGTATCGTTACTGCTATTGATGCCGATGCTGTTAACCGTATAGTCGCTACTGCCCAACGCGTAGTGCTTCCCGTTGGACGAATCATGAATAAACGGCCCGGCGTTGATATTGACCTGGGTTTGCTGCCCCGCCCCCAGGCTGACGTTGACCGACGGCAGCTTCACGTTGTTGAAATCACTGAAGCGGCTGCTGGAAATTCGCGGCGTCAACACCGCGCTGCCGCTTCCGGTGCCGTCATTACGAACCGTCAGACTCAATCGGATCGTATCGCCCTTGACCGGCGTCTGCCCCGAGGTATTGCTGACACTGACCGAAATCACGTCGAATAAAGCGGAACCGCCGCCACCCGGTACACCGAACAGTTCCATTTCCGCCAGTTGCAGAATATTGCCACTGTTATTGTTCAGGTTGAAACGGTAGTAGTTGTACGCGGTCGAGTTGCTGAAGGTGAACTCGCGGGTCTGGAAGCGGCTGAAAAAGTCCTCCCCCGAACGGCTGTCGATGGTCGTCCAGGTGCTGCCGTTGTTGGAGCCCTGCAAGGTCCAGTTCAACGGATCGCGTTCCGGCGCATCATTGGCCGACGTCAGGGTATAGCGTGTAACAATGTATGACGATGGTACTTGGTACTGCACCCAACCCGACGCGTGGAAGGTCAGGTATTTGGTATTGACGTTATTGTCGATCAGGTTGGTATTGCCTTCACCCGCCGGCCAGTCAGCGTACTGTGAACTGATCGCGCCGCCCAGGTCGGTGATGTCCTCCGGAACAGCCGTAACACCAAATAGTTCCATTTCCGCCAGTTGCAACACTGAGCCACTGTTATTGTTCAGGTTGAACCGGTAATAGCTGTACGCGGTCGAGTTGCTGAAGGTGAACTCGCGGGTCTGAAAGCGACTGGGAAAATCTTCGCCGAAACGGCTGTCGATGGTGGTCCAGGTAGTGCCGTTGTTGGATCCCTGCAAGGTCCAGCTCAAAGGATCCCGTGCGGGAAAGTCATTCGCCGAAGTCAGCGTATAGCGGGTGACGATATAGGGCGTCGGCGCCTGGTACTGCACCCAAGCCGACGCGTGGAAGGTCAGGTACTTGGTGTTGGAGTCGTTATCGGTCAGGTTGGTGTTGCCCTCGCCGGCCGGCCAGTCGGCATACTGCGAACTGACCGTGCCGCCCAGATCAGTGATATCGGTACCCGAGTCACCGCCCGAGCTCGATGAACTGCTGGAACTGCTGCTGGAAGAACCGCCATTACAAGCGCCCAAATCGCTCCAGGCATCCGTCCAGGCCCAGCCCACCCCAGGTTCATAAGGGCCGCCGGTCGTGCACCAGCCGCCCACATCGCATTGATAGGCACTGTTGTTATTTTGCACGATATCACCGGTGTCATAACTGCTGCCGTCGGAGTATTGCGGAACTCCGCTACAGTCATAAGCGTGGACGCTGCCGGAGAACAGGCCGCCGGCTACAAGACCTATAATGACTAAGTTCTTCATGGCGAAATCCTTATTGTGGTTAATAAGATTTAGGATCAGGCACCAGTACGATTGATGCCTGAAAACCAGATGTACTCGTTTTTATCCCTTTATTCGCAACTGCCAATCTGCGTCCACGCGTCGGTCCAGGCCCAGCCGACGCCGGGCTCATAAGGTCCACCAACCGTGCACCAGCCGCCGACGCCGCAGCGATAATGGTTGCCGATGTTTTGCACCTCATCGCCGGTAGCGTAGCTGTTGCCATCGACATATTGCGGAATGCCGGCGCAGCTACCACCTCCTGAACTGCTTGAGCTGCTTGAGCTGCTCGAACTCGAAGACGAACTGGATGATGAACTGGACGAACTGGATGAACTTGAAGAACCACCGCCGGCTATACCGAACAATTCAAACTCCGCCAGTTGCAGAAGCGTGCCGCTGTTATTATTCAGATTGAAACGGTAATGCGTATAACCGTTCGTATTGCTGAAGGTGAACTCGCGGGTTTGAAAGCGGTTGGGGAAATCCTGACCCGAACGGCTGTCGATCGTGGTCCAATTGCTGCCGTTGCTGGAGCCTTGCAAGGTCCAACTCAGCGGATCGCGCTCGGGGGCATCATTGGCGGAGGTCAGCGTATAACGGTCAACAATATGCGACGACGGCGCCTGATATTGCACCCAGCCCGAGGTGTGGAAGGTCAGGTACTTGGTGTTGACGTTGTTGTCGATCAGGTTGGTGTTGCCTTCACCCGCTGGCCAGTCGCTGTATTGCGAACTGACTGAGCCGCCCAGGTCGGTAATGTCCTCTGGAACAGCCGTGACGCCAAACAGTTCCATTTCCGCCAGTTGCAGTATTGAGCTGCTGTTATTGTTCAAGTTAATACGGTAATAGCTGTAAGCGGCAGAGTTGCTGAAGGTGAATTCGCGGGTCTGGAAGCGGCTGGGAAAATTCTGCCCGGAACGGCTGTCGATAGTGATCCAGGTGCTGCCATCGCTGGAGCCTTGCAAGGTCCAACTCAACGGATCACGCTCCGGGGCATCATTGGCGGAGGTCAGCGTATAACGGCTAACAATATATGACGACGGCGCTTGATACTGCACCCAGCCCGAGGCATGGAAGGTCAGGTATTTGGTGTTGACGTTGTTGTCGATCAGATTGGTATTGCCTTCACCCGCCGGCCAGTCGTTGTATTGCGAACTGATAGAGCCGCCCAGGTCGGTGATGTCGGTGCCGTCCGAACCGGTTATCTGGTAATAGCAGGCTTTTACAAACCCCGGAGCCGGATCGCCAAATGTCGCATTGTTACAAGCAATACTGTTGCTTGCCGTTATATAATTAAAAGTTCCATTTGCGCCATAGGCTACTGATGCAGTACCGCTGAACGAGCAAGTCCCGTCTTCATTTGCGCAGAAGGTATAACCCGCCGGGCCACTTGCCAAACCCGTTGCGTTCCAGAATGCACTCACCGTCGCCCGGGTACCGCTGTTAGCACCACCTGTACTGCTGCAGCCGCCATGAGTGTGAATGCCCACGGCAAAACCGGAAGCTTCATCAATAATCGGGCTGCCGGAATTACCACCCATGGTATCAATTGAATAAAATACCCGGTTGCTGGTTACGGAACTCAATGGCCCGGTATGGGTTTGCAGTGTCTGATTCGAAGAGCCATCATCAACACCATAGCCGGTGATGCGAATCGTGTTACCGGGTGTACTTTGTACAAGATGAAAGCCTTTTCCCTGAG
>CAZEWY010000135.1:0-10123 GCA_964515945.1 uncultured Cellvibrionaceae bacterium | reverse complement strand
CAACCCCGCCTCCGCGCAGATGGTCGGCATGAAAGTGGTGGTGGTCGGCTGCGACGAGAACGGCAATGTGGATATGGCGGATCTGCACGGCAAGATTGAACAGTACGGCCAGACAATCGCGGCCATCATGATTACCTACCCGTCCACCCATGGCGTGTTTGAAGAAAACGTGCGGGAAATCAGCGAGCTGGTGCATGGCGTCGGCGGCCAGGTCTATATCGACGGCGCCAATATGAATGCGCTGGTAGGCCTGGCCGCGCCCGGTGAATTTGGTGGCGACGTCTCTCACCTCAACCTGCACAAAACCTTCTGTATCCCCCACGGCGGTGGCGGTCCAGGCATGGGGCCCATCGGAGTTAAATCGCACCTGGAACCCTTCCTGCCCTCCCACCCATTACAGGAGGTGCCCGGCACTGAGATAGAGAGCGGCACCATTTCCGCCGCGCCCTGGGGCTCCGCCAGCATCCTGCCCATCAGTTGGATGTATATCCGCATGATGGGCGCCGAAGGTGTCAAGCGGGCCACGGAATATGCCATTCTCAACGCCAACTATGTGGCCAAACGTTTAAGCGAGCATTACCCGGTGCTCTATACCGGCCGCAATGGTTTTGTCGCCCATGAATGCCTGCTGGATTTGCGTCCGCTCAAGGAAGCCACCGGCATCACCGAGGAAGACATCGCCAAACGTCTGATGGATTTCGGCTTCCACGCGCCCACCATGTCCTTCCCCGTGGCCGGCACTCTGATGATTGAACCCACGGAAAGCGAAAGCCAGGAAGAACTGGACCGTTTCTGCGATGCCATGATTGCCATCCGCGAAGAAGCCGCCCGAGTGGAAAGCGGCGAATTCCCGGCGGACAACAACCCGCTGGTGAAATCCCCGCACACGGTGGACGATGTGATGGATGGGGAGTGGACCCGGCCCTATAGCCGCGAACAGGCGGCACGGCCCCTGGCTTATTTGAAAGAGCACAAGGTTTGGCCGAGTGTTAACCGGATTGATAATGTGTATGGGGACAGGAATTTGGTGTGTTCCTGTCCGGGTATTGAGGCGTATCAGGAATAGATGTCAGACATAGAAAAACCGACAGCAAAGGGCAGCCAAGCGATTATAAGTTAGCGACTGGTTGACAATAATGTATATGAAGGTAATATACAAAAATGATTGACTGGACGCGATTAACGGGTTTTGACTGGGACGAAGGCAATTCCCGCAAGAATGTGGAAAAGCATGGTGTCGGCCAATCTGAAGCCGAGCAGGTTTTCTTCAACCAACCACTGCTGGTATTGGAGGACGAAAAACATAACCAAACAGAAGTCCGCTATCATGCCCTCGGCCGAACTGATGATGCACGGCTGCTGCATATTACTTTTACATTGCGGGCTGCCGGAACCTTGGTCCGAGTGATTTCCGCGCGTGATATGCACCGTAAAGAGAGAGCTATTTATGACCAAAGCCAAAAAGACGCCTGATTTTAAAACTGAAGCCGATGAGCGTGCCTTCTGGGAAAGCCACGACTCCAGTGACTATGTAGATTGGAGAAAATCTCAACCTGTATCTTTTCCAAATCTGAAACCTTCCACCAAAACCATATCACTACGTTTGCCGGAAACCTTGCTGGACCGCATAAAGATCGAAGCAAACAAACGTGACATGCCCTATCAGTCACTGATCAAAGCCTGGCTTGTTGAAGATCTGGAAGAAAGCCGTCGGACACGATAAACCAGCCTTCACACAGACCGAAAGCACGGCCATACGTTTGTGTATTACTTGATATACATAAATGAATTGGTGTATCACTTTGAGTTGGATACACAAGCTCTTTGGGTAGGAAGAAGAACGGTGGTTAGCATCATACCGTCTACTGGAGCCTATCCCCGACCTTTCCCCTGATGCCATGATCGATCAGAGTTCATGTATATATGAGCGACCAAAGCGAATATATTTCAAGAAAACTTAGCTGGACCGACACTGAGGGGGATACCCTCACTATTATGGACAACCAGCTATTTACGAAATTCTCCCAACCCTTGGTGATTCTCGGAGATCCGGGGATGGGGAAAAGTCGGTTAATGGAAAGACTCGGTAACATAGATGGCTGCCAATTTATCCGCGCCACCGCATTTCTTAGACAGCCTGACAACTCCATTCCAACCGACAACACACTGGTCATTGACGGATTGGATGAGATCGCCGCCCTCGAAGAGGGCGACCCGCTTCATAACGTGCTGAAAAAGCTTCAAGCCTGCGGGAAACCACGCTTCGCCATTTCCTGCCGCTCAGCCGAATGGCGTAGTGTCACCGGCAGACTAGACATTTCTGATGATTATCATGAACCTCCACAGGAGCTTACGCTTCAGCCGCTCTCAGAAGAAGATGCGACCAATCTATTATCGAGAAAAATCGATAAAGAACGTGGAAAGGAAGTCATTGACCTCCTGAAACACGCTGGCCTTGGTGACTTATTCGGTAATCCACTGACGCTCAATCTCATAATAACCACTGTAGCAGCGAATGGTAGCGTTCCCGAAAATAGAGCCATACTTTATGATGATGCAGTTGCTCAACTACGCTTGGAAAAGAGTGATAAGCATTCCCATAACGCGCTGGCCCAGTTATCCGAAGATGATGCTCTGGATGCCGCAGGAGTCGCGATGGCAGCGATGCTCATCACTGGACAAGATAGCATTACGAAAAGCCAAAATAGTGACGGCGCGCTTAGCCTATACGAACTTTCCGACCTAGCCAACGTCGGCACGATAAAGGCCGTACTTGGGAGCAATCTGTTTAGGGCAGACACAACTCGACCAGGCCTTTTCCTTCCCTTCCACCGCACAATTGCTGAGTTTCTGGGCGCGCGCTGGCTTGCAAGAATTGTCGAGCAAAAGAACTATCCGAACAGAGTTGCCAGGCGGCTTTTTAGTCTCATTTCGGCCGAAGGCGGTGTACCTGCTTCTCTTCGCGGATTACACGCCTGGCTTCCGAAATTTAGTCACGAGCGGCTGGGTCCCATGGCAATCGACCGCGATCCCTACGGCATCTTACGCTATGGTGACGGAGACAACCTGACAACTAAACAAGCACGGCAAATAATTCAGGGATTGAGGCAGCTGGCTGCCTTTGATCCCTATTTTCGCACTGACTGGTGGCACAGAATTTCCCTCAAGGGACTAGCAAATCAGGAACTGCTCGACGCGATCCGATCCATTATTCGGGACAAATATGAACCATTCCATCTTCGCTCGCTGATTTTTGAGGCAATCAACGGCAGTGATATTGCGCTGCCTCTCAAGTCTGATCTTGAAGAAACAATGTACGATATTTCATGTACCTACCACGAACGGAGCGAGGCGGCCGAAGCCATCAGCCGAGTTGACGGGATTGCATTTGACTGGCAAACATCATTAGAACGCCTGATTGATATGAGTGATGAGGACTCAACACGATTAGCACTCGCGTTATTCGATGTGATCGGATTTGAAACTCTGAGTGACGAACTGATTGTGCGCGCTGTTGTCGTTGACTCGGGCATACTGACACCGCAACAGGGAGAGCGCCATTCCCGTACATTCGGCCCCTTATATATTCTAGCCAGAAAACTACCAATTGAACGAGTTGTACACATTCTTGACGCCTTAACAGCGATAATCCTTCCAACTCGTGATCCTGAAAGATGGTGGGATACCGTTTACCATGAAGGATGGACCGAATTTGGCCATTTTTCCGAGCACCTTATCCGCCGCCAGCTTGAGCATGGTGCCGCATCGGTGACACCGCCACAATTGTGGAATTGGGTCAGAGCGCTGGAGCGTGAACATGGCGTCAACCAAGACGACCGCAAGGTCATTTCGAACGCCATCAGGAACGATCAGCGTTTGAGGAGGGGAGTTCAGAGATTGGCTCTCTTCTCTCCTGGAACAAGAAATGGTTTTTGGTCCCGGATCAACCGCCTCAATCGACTTTCAAATGCGTTAGCCTTGACTGACGAGGATGTGCAGCTCTACCTTTCGGAATTAGTTGCTCGAAATGATCCTGCTGAGCGTGAAGGATGGACCGCATTGACGGGTTGGTTTCGAGATAAGAACGGTGTTATCCCTGTGGATATTCATAAAATCGCGCGACCTTATGCGAAGGATATCCCCGAGTTGAAAGAGTTCCTAACTAAAAAGCCAAGGCGTCCTAGGCTCGACGAATGGGAAATCAAGCATCGCCGCAACGAGCGAGCGCGCAAGCGTCGCGAGGAGAAAACTAGAACTGAGGCGCGAAAAAATTATACCACTCACATCGATGAAGTGAAGCGCGGCGAGTTCAAATGGATTTTCAATCCTGCACGAGCCTTTCTCGGCATGTTCCGAGATCTTGATCAGGAAAGTCCAGCCGAACGCATTGCTGAATGGCTAGGCGAAGAAGTACGGGATGCCGCGCTTCTGGGTTTCGAGGCAGTTCTTCATCGGAATGACCTACCTTCAATCAAACAGATTGCGGACAGCTATGCAGAATCCCGGCACTGGAATTTCATTTTCCCTATGCTGGCTGGCGCAGGGCATCGGCATTTGACGGGACGTGGCTTTACAGACCTGCCGGACGAGTTAGTATCATCTTTGGCAATTGGAATCGAACATGAGTTGTTGAGTGGTCGACAACAGTTTGATGGCTTAACGGAGGTGCTTGAAGCCCGACTGCGTGAAGACCCAGCCGTTTATGAGGCGCACCTTAGACAAAAGTTGGAACCATTCATTGAGGCTCGACATAAGCACATCCCAGGTCTCTACCAATTCACGCGACGCGACTTAGAGCGCCCGCTGTCGACGCAATTGAGTCTTGAATGGCTGGAGCGGTTTAGCGAGCTGCCCCCGGAAATCGAACTTGAACTAGCCCAATGCATCATTAATGCACCTGAGCAAGAGCGAAATTGCGCTTGGATACGGTTGGTCAAGATTGCGGAGAAACGTCTTGAGAAGCTCGATCCAAGTCACGACAAAGTGATAACTTGGCGATCTATTCAATTTCTCCTCGATTTTGACGCTGTGGTTTCTCACATTCCTCCCATTACACCTGAAAATCGAGATTGGCTTTGGTCGATTACGAGCAATTTCTCGTCTCACAATGATCGTGAAAGTCGATCAGTACCTTTTTCGAGTCGGCAGCTAAAATGGATTGTCTCTACTTTTAGGACCGTATGGCCTCATACTGAACGTCCAGATGGGGTGACGAGCGGTGATACCAGCCCTTGGGACGCAACCCGATTACTCGAATGGGCAATGCACCAGCTTGCCAAGGACCCGTCAGATGAAGCGGCACAGGCGCTTGCCGAACTCCGTGATATGCCGCGCGACGGCTACACCCTCACCGCTCAGGCGAGCATCGCGACTCAATATCGGACACAACTGGAAGATAACTTTAATAGCCCTTCGCTTGCCGAACTGAAAGCCGTCCTTGCCGACGCACCACCACGCACCGCCGCCGACGTCCAAGCAATCCTGCTCAATGAACTCGCAGAATTACAAAAACGTTTGCGCGGAGACGCGCTAAATCTAGTGAACAATTTTTATGACGATAATGGAAAACCCAGAATCGAAAATGATTGTCGAGATCAAATGTTGATCGCATTCGGAGAACTCCCCTTTAATATCCAGTCACCTCCCGAAGTGGCAATGCCACAAGGTAATCGTAGCGACGCGGCGTTTGTGTATGGGAACATAGCTGTTCCGCTCGAAACAAAGGGACAGTGGCACAAAGATGTATGGATTGCCGCTAAGACTCAACTTGATAGCTTATACAGTGTTGAACACAAATCCGCATCCAAAGGCATTTATGTGGTGTTCTGGTTTGGCTTGGCGGCACCACAGGGCAGGAAGCTGAAACCCCCACCTGATGGTGCACCCAAGCCTGCGTCGGCCGAAGAAATGTGTCTCGCATTACAAACTTTGCTCCCGTCAGAACGACGAAACGACATCGCAATCGTTGTTCTCGACCTAACCCGGCCGTAGCGATTCAAGTCTGCGGCCTAACTGAAAGAGTACAAGGGTGGTCGAGCGTTAATCAGACTGATAACGTTTATGGGGACAGGTACCTGATTTGTTCCTGTTCGAGTATTGAGGCTTATCAAGATTGACCCCAAGCCGTAGTCTGGGGTTCAGTACATTGTTTTTATCGTTTGCATTAGTTACAGGTTCCGGTTTGCACCCCGACAGAGGGAATCACTGCTAATGGCAAATGGGCCGAAGCCGCCCTATACTGATAGCTGCCATTAAAAACAAGGAGAGATCATGCTAATAACCAATCTGGAATTTGTGCCCGGCCGCAAGGTAAAAGACCATCTGGGACTGGTGCAGGGCAGCACCGTTCGCGCCAAGCATGTCGGGCGGGATATTGCCGCCTCTTTCAAGAATATGTTTGGTGGCGAGCTTAAGGGCTATACCGAACTGCTCAACGATTCCCGCGAGGAAGCCCTGGATCGCATGAAAGAGCAGGCCCAGGCCATAGGCGCCAACGCCGTGCTCAATGTGCGTTTTTCCACCAGTTCGGTGGCTCAGGGAGCCTGCGAACTCTTCATTTATGGCACTGCGGTAATATTGGAGTAAGCCTATGGAATGGGCCATGTATGCAGAGCTACTGGGACCATTAATACTTGGTGGCACACTGTTGTTACTGGGGTTTATTACCGGCAGCATAGCGGAAAGCCGTCATTATAAATCCATTCGTGAACGGGAACGCACTAACCCCGTGCTGGTATTCTCCCAGCGCCTGCCGCCGCCACAATTCCCCGCGCCGCGCACTGCTCTTGTAATGGGCTCGGTGGTGATCTCCGCCGATTACTTCAAACGCTTTGTCGCCATATTGCGCATGCTGGTCGGTGGGCGTCTTAACACCTATGAAACCCTGCTCGACCGCGCCCGCCGCGAGGCGTTGCTGCGCATGCGCGAGCAGGCCCAGACCCTCGGGGCCGCCACCGTTTTCAATGTTAAGGTGCAAACTGCGAGCATCGCCGGGCGCAATGCACGGGCGGGCATCGCCTGTCTTGAAGTCATCGCCTACGGCACGGCACTGTCCACCTCAACCCCAGCTTCCACCACTACGCCGGTCTCCAGCGTCGAATCCCATGGGCTATCAGAACCGCCTGCCGCCTGAAGGCATAAATGTCAGCAGCAAGCCCTGGGCAGGCGATTTGGTAGTGCGCCTGCTTCTGGTGCTCCTGTTGGTCGCGCTGGCCGGCTGGCTGCTGTTGCAAGCGCTCACCTATGCCGTGCGCTGGGTTCCGATCAGCTATGAGCAGCGATTGACCGGCCAATGGTGGCACACTGGCGAACCCGGCGAACGGGAGGTCTATGTGCAGGATCTCACCGAAGCCCTGGCCCGGGCCGGTGGCATGGCCCCTGACATTCGGCTTTTTGTACACCTGCAGGAAAATGATACGCTCAATGCCTTCGCCACCCTGGGCGGCAACATTGTGGTCTTTGACGGGCTATTGGAGACGCTGGAAAACGAACAGGCCCTGGCGTTCGTGCTCGCCCATGAAGTTGCACATATCGCCCTGCGACACCCCATTGAGGGGCTCACGCGGCAGGTCGGCGCTCAGATTCTACTGGCGCTGGTATTCGGTCAGTCCGATTTGGCCACCGTCGCCGGAGCCGGAGGCAACCTGGCGCTGCTCACCTACACCCGCGACTATGAACGCGCCGCTGATGCCTGGGCCTATCGCGCTCTCGCTAATCACTACGGACACATCAACGGAAGCGCCGCACTGTTTCACACTCTGGCAGACATTAATCCCTCAAAGATACCCGCCTGGCTCGGCACCCATCCGAATATTGAGGAGCGTCTGCAATTGCGTCGACAGTGGGCGGAAGCCGAGAATTGGTCCCTCAAAGGTCCCCTTACGCCACTTTCCTTTTGAACAAGCTGAGCTGAGTCTAAATGCAGCTCAGCTTGTTGCCGGAAGGTGGGACTCGTCCTTCAGAGACCTCGCTGATTTTATCACGCCAACTTTGCAATAAGGTTTACGGCTATTTCCGCGAACCCTGAGATGTTTCTGACCTGCGCTGCTTTCTCCGAGTTTGACTTCGCTGAGTCATTAACCAACTTCATCAGTTCAGCAAATTTAGCATGATCAACGCCCGCCGGAATTAACTCTTCAATTTCCTTATTCGTCAACTTGACCAAACTCGACGCATTTTCAGAAAAATCTGACACAGACTGATTTCCGGCATTATTGATGACGTCATCCCAATAATCAGACATTTATTTATCTCCCTTTCTTGAATCAAGCACTTTTTCAATGGATTCGATCAGCTTCGAAGCCTTGGCGGATGAAGAGCCCAGCTTCGCGAGATAATCATCAATCTCGGCATCGATATCCGTTAAATCAATTTTTCCATCCGTATAAGTTTTAACTTTAACAAGCCCGTCATTCTTTGCCTTATCAACATCCACCGCAGCCTGAAGAAGGCCAGTAATATCGCTGTTTGCGCTTATCAGCAAATTATATTCACCCTGAACCTTTTCGATAATCAGCGCCTTGCTTTTCTCCAGCGCATCCTTGTACTGATTTGCCATTGCGTGAATCTCTTCTATCTTACTTTTTATATTGTATAAATCCTTGACAGCCAGTGGCGGTGCGCCTGGCTTTGCAGTGGCTGTCGCAACAGCATTGAAAAAGCTATCCAGGGCTTGCTTTTCATACCTGTCTACTCCGGCCTTTTTCATATCGAAGTATTGATTAATAAATCTGACATTCGACTCGTGTATTGACGTTATGCCTGCCGATACCTCCTTATTGAGCGTTACGGCTTCCTGAGGAATGTTTGCACAGCCGCTTAACGCAAGCACTGCCATCAGGACCATGGATAGGATTATCCCTCTTTTCATTTTTCTATCTCCATTCATGAAAACCAAAGGCGTAATTTTTCCGGAAGCCGCTACGCTGATAGTTACACCTATGCATTTTTCTCGTTGAGCAACTGTTCGTCCGCCACCTCTCCAGGACCTGAATAACCAGAAGAATATTCCAAGATGTTGTTAATAACCTTTTGGTGATCGAAGTAACGAGAATGTATGCGGGCTGCCAGCTTGTCCGGGAACGTACCGTAGGATTCAACCAGTATTTTCTTGCATTTGGACGACTTGGGTAAAGACGCTCCACTGGCGAACCAGTCTCCGCGGCTGGTGATATCCAGCCACTCCACCAGGTCGGACCTTTTCGCAAGAGATTCAGCATCCTCTTTCAGCCATGGAGCCGGTTGGGCGAGCAGCTCGACAGGCGCCCCAAGCGTGACGACTCTTACGGGAATTCCCAATGGAGGCAAGTCCGCCAGAAGGTCCACAGCAACCACTGCGCCGAAACTGTGGCCAACCACCGTGACAGACGTATAGTTGCCCGATTGAACAGCGTGCAGAAGCTGTTCTCTTACTCGCATGACAATCTCGAAGCGCAGTGCGATCTTGCCGCTGGCATTCGGCTCGTTGGTTACATATCGTTTGGCAAAGTCCGACATATCCACGAGTAGCGACACTGGAAAGAATGCCATTAAGGAACTCGTTAACAACCAAACCTGCCAGCCAGCCCCGTTTGCGAAGGCTTGAAACCGGGAAATAATATCTTCCCCGGTGCTGTTCCCTTCATCCATTAGCGCCTCCGCGAAAAGCAGCAGAGTGCCGAAGTACCACGAAATCAATGCCAGTGTCGAAAGAACGAGGCCGAATGTCATATACTTGCGTTGAAGGACCCCTTTCCAGACAGAAGAAAAGAGCCAAAACCACAGTAACGAAAAGCCCCGTATAACCTTCGTTTTAAGAGGTTGCTGGGTCAGACTGGGAACAAGATCGTTCCAATAGGCTTCAGCCACCGACAGTTCGCGTGCACCTTCAGGTGAGCCCACCGCAAGCCGCTTCACGCCTCGTGGTGCGGCCTCGTCTGTAAGTTCATGGACAAGAACGCGCTCGCTCGCTGCGATTATGCCATTCACAAACGCTACTAATTGAGAATCACGTGTCTCGCGAGCCAGCCCGGGAATTAGTACAATAAGTGATTTTTTCATGCAGCCTCTCAAATGCCGTCAAACTCCGTCATGCGGAAAAGGAAACCTATGCCTGGCTTTCCAGGTCCTCATTCAGACTGCGTTT
>CAZEWY010000134.1:0-10168 GCA_964515945.1 uncultured Cellvibrionaceae bacterium | reverse complement strand
AGTCAGGGGAAACGAGGATGCAGGTGCCATTTGGCGGATTCGTGGATGCAGCCAGCGTAGGCTGCGACAACGTATAGCGAGTGCATTTTTTCGTCGGGGAGTGACAGAAAAAGAGTTGTTATACCTTATGAAATGAGTGGCGGCCTATACTGGTCCTGCCATCGCGGCATTCATACATCCTTGTATATCAGCCGCTCATTGGCGTCCTGCCATCGCGGCATTCATACATCCTTGTATATCAGATGCCCAAGAGCGGCGACGTGCATGGACGCACTAATGCCGCGGGGGGCATGGATGCCCAAGAGCGGCCCTTCAAACTTTATTCATACACGCCGAGGCTGCGCAAATAGTCCTCGTAATTCCCGTGAAAGTCCACCAGCCCGGTCGGCGCCATATCGATAATGCGCGTCGCCAGCGAGGAGACGAACTCGCGGTCGTGGCTGACGAAAATGAGGGTGCCGGGGTAGTTTTCCAGGGCCAGGTTCAGGGCTTCGATGGATTCCATATCCAGGTGGTTGGTGGGCTCGTCCATCAACAAAACGTTCGGATTGATCAAGCTGAGTTTGCCGAACAGCATTCGGCCCTGCTCGCCACCGGAGATAACTCTGACTGATTTTTTGACGTCATCATTGGAGAACAACATGCGCCCCAGGGCGCCGCGCACCAGCTGCTCGTCGCCGGTGGTCCATTGTTTCATCCAGTCGAACAGGTTGCTGTCATCGGCAAAATCGTCGGCGTGATCCTGTGCGAAATAGCCGATGTCGGCCTGCTCGGCCCATTTTACCGTGCCGGAGTCTGGTGCCAGGTCGCCGTACAGACAGCGCAGCAAACTGGTTTTACCAGCGCCATTGGGGCCAATGATAGCAATGCGTTCTCCAGCCTCGACCTGCAAGCTCAGATTTTCAAAAAGAGGTCGATCAAAGGCCTTGCTGATTTTTTCGAGCGTCACGGCCTGGCGATGCAACTTTTTGTTTTGCGTAAACCGGATATAGGGGCTGACGCGGCTGGATGGCTTGACGTCCTCCAGCTTGATTTTTTCTATCTGCCGTGCGCGTGATGTGGCCTGCTTGGCTTTGGACGCATTGGCGGAAAAGCGACTGACAAAGCTTTGCAATTCGGCGATCTGTGCTTTTTTCTTGGCATTCTCACCCAGCAGCCTTTCCCGCGCCTGGGTGGAGGCGGTCATGTAATCGTCATAATTGCCCGGATACAGGCGCAGTTCACCGTAGTCCAGATCCGCCATATGGGTGCAGACGCTGTTCAGGAAATGGCGGTCGTGGGAAATAATGATTATGGTGCTGTTGCGCTGAACGAGGATATTTTCCAGCCAGCGGATGGTGTTGATATCCAGGTTGTTGGTCGGTTCGTCGAGCAGCAGGACATCCGGGTCGGAAAACAGCGCCTGAGCAAGCAGCACGCGCAGCTTCCATCCGGGCGCCACGGCGCTCATGGGGCCGCTGTGCTGCTCCAGTGGGATATCCAGGCCGAGCAGCAGTTCGCCCGCGCGGGCTTCGGCGGTATAACCATCCATTTCCGCGAACTGTACTTCCAGCTCCGCCACGGCCATGCCATCGGCTTCGCTCATTTCGGGCAGGCTGTAGATACGGTCGCGCTCGGCCTTGACCTTCCACAGCTCGGTGTGGCCCATGATCACCGTGTCCAGCACGCTGAATTCCTCGTAGGCGAATTGATCCTGCTTCAGCTTGCCGAGGCGCAGGTTTGGCTCCAGCATCACTTGCCCAGCCGAGGGCTCCAGATCACCGCCAAGGATCTTCATGAAAGTGGATTTGCCGCAGCCGTTGGCGCCGATCAGGCCGTAGCGGTTGCCGTTGTTGAACTTGACGGAGACGTTTTCAAACAGGGGTTTGGCCCCGAACTGCATGGTAATGTTGGCGGTAGATATCACAGAAAAATCCAGAAAAAGAGAAGAAATTGCACGGTCTGATGGAAAGGCCGGGCATTCTACCGGATATCGGGCCGAAACCCACTATTCTGTTGATTAAAAGATGATCGGCCCGAAAGGGCGCCAGCAGACAAGCCGCTCCCCCGAGGCTGCAGCTCCTGATTCACAGCCACTTCACCGCTCCCCGCCAACCCCCACCACTCTCCCCCATTGGATTCATGCATCAGGGCATAAAAGCTGCTAGAAAAGCGTAAACAGGGGGATCCAGGTTATGTTCAAACGCAATTGCTTAAACCTATCTATCGCATCGGTCGCCGCGCTTGGCTTTTTTTCCCACACCGAGGCCCAGGCTCAGGAACCGCCGGCCGATGACGACGAAGATGCAGCCATCGTCGAGGAAGTCATCGTCAAGGGCGTGCGCGCCAGCGTTGTCACGGCTCAGGCCATTAAGCGCGACGCACAGCAGGTTGTCGACTCTATCGTTGCCGAGGACATAGGCAAGCTGCCGGACAACAGTGTGGCGGCAGCCCTGCAACGGGTTCCCGGGGTGCAAATCACCCGAATCAATGGCGAGGCTTCCGGCGTCCTGGTCCGTGGTCTGCCGAATGTGGTGACCACCCTCAACGGCCGCAATATTTTCACCACCACAGGCCGCGGCATTGCGCTCGCGGATATACCGGCGGATCTGCTCAAACGGGTGGACGTCAAGAAATCTGCCAGTGCCGGCGACATTGCCGGCGGCATTGCCGGTGTTATCGACGTTTACCTGCGCCGCCCTTTCGACTTTGATGAAGGCTTCACCATTGCCGGCGGCCTGCGCGGTGTCTACAGCGAAAAATCCGAGGCGATAGATCCCATCGGCAGCCTGACCCTGAACCATAACTGGGATACCACCGCTGGCCGGATCGGCGCCATGCTCAGTGTGTCCTATCAGGACCGGGAGTTCATGGATCAGGTGAATTTCAATACGGCGCCAGTGGCGGAGACGTTTATCGACCCCCGCTCGGCGCCACTGAACGTGCCCGGTGAACCCACACTGATCCCGGCGGTGATTGGCCAGTACTTCCGCTATGGCGACCGAAATCGGACCTCCATCAATTCCGCCGTTCAGTGGAGCCCCGATGACGATTCCGAGTATTACGTTGAAGTTTTCAATGTGGACTATGAACAGGATTCGCAGTTGAATTTCTGGGTGCCCCTGCCGTCCTGGGGCTGGAATGATCTGGCGACTCCCGGTTACGTCACCGAGTACAAGCCCGGCACCAATGTGGCCAAGGCGTTCGTGCGTGATGATGCTCCCGGCACCATCACCAGTAACCAGGCATTCATCAATGGCTCGGATACAACCCAGGTCGCCATTGGCGGCGAGTGGAATTTCAATCAGCTGACAGTGACATCGGATCTGGCCTATACCAAGAGTGAAGCGGAACACAGGTCGTTCATTCTCGATCTGGTATTTTTTGCGCCCAATATCACCTATGATTTTTCCCGCAACAATTCCGGCGCATCCGATGTCACCATCACCAATGCCGATGGCTCGCCCTATGATCTGACCGATCCCGACCAATACACTCTGAATCAGTTTTTCGACCAGCGCAGTGCCCAGGAAGGCGAAGAAATTGCCTGGAAGACGGATTTCAACTACGCCTTCAACGAAGGCTTCATCAGTTCTGTGGATGCCGGGCTCCGCTTGAGTCAGCGCACCGCTTTCAATCAATCGGCGGATACCGGCGGCAGCCCCAATATCTCCGGTGCTCCTGTTCCGCTGACGGATTTCCCGGGCATGGCGAGCATGACCCCCGATGACTTCCTCGGCGATGTTGTCGACCTGCACACCGATCAATGGCTGACGCCGGATCGGGAATACCTGCTGGAGAACCGCAATGACATTCGCGTGGCCATGGGGTACCCGGCAGGAGAGCCGGAATATATACCCGCGCTCTTTTTCGACAATGAAGAGAATAATTACGCCGTCTATGCCAAGGCCAATTATGTTTTCAATGTGGCCGGGATGTTTTTGGACGGCGAGATAGGCGCGCGCCTGGTACGCCTGGAATCGACCCTGCGCGGCACCAGCGACATTGAAGGCGAAGGTGTGCAGCCAGTCGAAACCGAATCCAGCGATACCAAGGTTCTGCCCAGCCTCAGCGCACGATTGGAGTTGACCCCGAGTCTGTATTTGCGCGGCGCGGTCAGCGAAACCATTACCCGCCCCGGCTTTGCCGACCTCAACCCGGCTACCGCCTACTTCCAGCCCACGCCAACCATGCCCACGGAAGGCACCGGCAGCGGCGGCAATCCCAATCTCGATGCGGTCGAGGCGACCAACCTGGATCTGTCACTGGAGTGGTATTTCGGCAGGGCCAGCTCCCTGACCGGCGGGCTCTTCACGAGGGACATTGACGGTTATATTCAATTCTATGCTTCCGATGAGGTTATTGATGGTGTCACCTATAGCGTCACCCGGCCACAGAATACCGGCTCCGGCACTCTGGAAGGCATTGAGCTGGCCTACACCCACTTCTTCGATAACCTGCCCGGGGTATGGGCTGGCATAGGGCTTCAGGCCAACGCCACCTTTATGGATGGCGAAGCGGAATCGCCGCCCGACGCCGCGGGCAACACGGAGATGCAGCCTCTCGCCAATGTCTCGGATGAATCCTACAACCTGATTTTGCTCTATGAACTCGACAAGGTGTCCGCGCGCCTCGCCTACAACTGGCGCAGCGAATACTACCTGAGTTTTGACGAAGCCGGCGCCCAGCCCGGCAGCTCCGTGGTAGTGGAGGAATCCGATTCTTTGGATATGGCGATCAACTATGACTTCAACGACGAGCTCACTTTCTCGGTGGAGGCTACCAACCTGACGGACTCCGTTTACGGTGACTATTTCGGCGGCGACTCAGGCGCGGATGAATACCTCTATCCGCGGGACACCTACGCTCGCGAACGGACCTATTCCGTCGGAGTGCGCTTCCGCTATTAAACGCGGGGACAAGCGTCATGCTGCAAATTCCGTCAACTTTTTACCGGTTGGCGCGGTCATAGTGTTTCGGGTGGTTCATCAGTATTCGACGACTAGGAGATTCTCGTCATGGGATTATTGAAGTTGTGTCTCTACCTGTCACTGGGTGTGGTGGCGCCTGTGCAGGCGGCCTCCCTGGTTGACCTGTCGGCCAAGGAAGACTCGGTCGCCATGTATCTGGCCACTGAAACAGGGCCGGGGAAGTACATTGGCAATATCGAGGTGAGGCAAACCAAATACGGAATCGTCTTCGACCCTTCGCTGACCAGTCTCAAGGCGGGCCTGCACGGCTTTCATGTCCATGAAGATCCCAGCTGCCAACCCAATGAAAAGGATGCGGAGCACCAGGAAGTTCCCGCGGGCAAGGCCGGCGACCATTTTGACGCCACCGGTGTCGATACTCACGGCGGTCCATGGGGTGTCGGCCACGTGGGCGATTTACCCATGCTCTATGTCGACCAAAAGGGAAAGGCGGAGTATCCGGTGCTGGCACCACGTCTGAAAATGGAATTTCTGAAGGGGCGCTCTCTGTTGATTCACGCCAACCCCGATAACTATACCGATTCGCCGCCCAAAGGGGGCAGCGGTCCTCGCGTGGCCTGCGGCATCTTTTTTGAACAGGAACTGGAGGAGCCGGTGAAACGAGAGAGCGAGACTCGATAAAGCTCTTCCGCGAGCGCGGATGCAGCCTCAGTCATCGTCACGATTAACGAGAAATTCCAGGCCCACGCCGGCATCCTCTTCACCGCCAACAGAAACGTCAGAGGGGCTTCCTCCCATGGCATCCTTTCGGGAGAGCTTCAGGTCTCTTTCATGTTCCGGTGGCTTCTTGCCCTTTGCCAGAGTGTTCTGCCGGTTATCAGTATCGACCGGCGCCTTCGATGGTTGCTTGATCATGGGCTTCTCCAATTGGCACTGCCGCCGCAGGAACCGCTAAACGGTTGAGCTTGGCTTCAAACTCAACGCTCCATTAGATAACTTCCTCATTAAGACAACTCCGAGCGTTGCAGGTGCAACTCCGGCCGGAGTGATTTCAGAATTAGGGGGGAAATCAGGCAATATTGGTAGCATCATGCCGGCAAACCGACGAGATCAACCGCATCAATGCCTGGGGATCCACCGGTTTAACCATATGGTGGTGGAAGCCTGCGTCGCGGGATCTTTGCCGGTCGGCTTCCTGACCCCAGCCGGTACAGGCAATGAGAATGATGTTATGGCCCCAGGGCTGCTCGCGTATTCGCGTGGCCGTTTCATAACCGTTGAGTTTCGGCATGCCGATATCCAGGACGGCAACATCGGGGCGGAATGCCTCGGCCACCTCCATGGCTTCGTAGCCATCCCGAGCGGTCTGAACATCATTGCCCATGAGTTCCAGGAGCATGACCAGACTGTCGGTGCTGTCCTGGTCGTCATCCACCACCAGCACGCGGAGTTCAGACGTGAAATATTCCGCTTTTTGCTCCGCCAGATCCTGCTTGCGCGGGACATCCGTCGGCTCGATAAGAATCGGCAGGCGAACCAGGAATTCACTTCCGTGACCCGGTCCTTCACTGTGGGCGGTAATGGAACCGCCGTGAACGTCCACCACCTGCTTGGCCAGGGTCAGACCGATTCCCAAGCCGCCCGGCGCCCAGTCTTCGGACTGATTCGCCTGGGTAAACATGTCGAAGATCCGGGGCAGCAGACCTGCGGGAATGCCAATGCCTGTATCCCGCACCCGAATCACGACTTCGCCGTCGCGCCTCTCGGTCGTCAGCCATATGCGTCCACCGCGCCCGGTGTATTTACTGGCATTGTGCAGGAGATTGGCAACCACCTGGGTCAGTCGCGTCAGATCGCCGTGCAGAAAAATTTCTTCGGCGGGCTCGTCAAAAGTGAGTAGCTGACCGCCAGCCTCTATATTCGGCTGGCTGATTTCCACTGCCGCCCGCAACACGCCGGCAATGGAAATACGGCTTTTACGCAGGTCGAGCTTGTTACTGGTAATGCGCCCCAGATCCAGCAGGTCATCGACCAGCCGCGTCATCTGTTGCATCTGCCGATCAATGACCTCCAGCGCCCACTGAAGCTCAGGTATTGGCGGCATTTTCAAATGCAGAATTTCGGTGGCATTGCGCAGGGGCGCCAGAGGATTTCTAAGTTCGTGAGCCAGTGTCGCCAGAAATGCATTTTTGGAATGATCAGCCTTTCTGAGGCTGTCCTCGATCTGTTTTCGCTCGCTGATATCCACCATCAGGTTTACGGCGCCAATCAGATCGCCGGCACTGTCACGCAGAGGGTTGGTATAGCCCAGGAGTGACAGGCGTTTGCCATCGGGCCTTTCAATCATGAATTCCTGCCCATTGCGCCGCTGCTCTTCTTTCAGTGTAAGCGCCATACCACAGTGCTCACGGGCTAGTGGTGAACCGTCTTCTGAAAAAAGTTTGAATGAACCGCAGAAACGTTCGGACGAATCGCTGAGCCTTGGCTCTCGCCCCCATAAATGGGCGGCTTGGCGATTGAAGTAGGTAATCAACCCATTGGCGTCACACATATAGGCTCCGGCAGGAAAATTTTCCAACCAGTAGTCCCGAAAAAAAGGCTCACCCGAAGCCGAAATACTCAGTGATTCCTTACTGCCCCCTTCGATTGAAGTTGAGTTGGGCATGCTCCCTCCACTTGCAGATGATCTACATGCTGAAGTTCAATTGACAAATGTAGACTAAGTGAGGCGAACACGCAACAACCACTAAAAATCGTGGGGCATCGTCTTCAAATAAATCGGTAACGCTCCCGGGAAAATAGCGAATTATTTTTTGTCCATTTACCGCCAAAAGTATACGGGCAATAGACTTAGGTATGGGAATGGTGATGGGTGATGGGTGATGAGTGATGGAAATTATTGTCTTGCATTTCCCGGTCGGTAATTCCCCACCGGGAAATGCGTGTTTCGCCTGCGGCGGGTTTACTGCTTTTTCTTCTCAAGGTAGTAGCCTTGCAGGACGTGAAATGCCTGTTTGCGTAGGCCGCGCTCGGACACCAAGCCCTTGCGGTTCCACCCATCCTGGATTTTTGGCAGCAAACGGCGCGGTGACCGGAAATCCTTCAATATCCACGGGCTCATGCCACGCAAAAATGGAATTCGAGACAGCATGGCGAGATTGTGACGGTAGACTTTTGCCTGGTATTCCTCGGTCCAAAGCGCATCTTCATCACCGTGCAGGCCCGCCAGGGCACCAGCGCCGAATTCACTAATCACAACTGGCTTGTCATAGGTTGTTTTCCAGGTCAGGGAATCCGCTTTTTCAGCGCGCCCGTCATACCAGCCAATATATTCGTTGACGCCCAGCACATCCAGGTACTGGCCCAGGGGATCGTCAATCATCAATGTGGTGTCATTGATATAATGCCGCTCCAGCGCCGCGGTAATCAACCGCGTAGGGTCCGCCCCTCGCGCAGTGTCGATCAATTCGCGGATAAATTTCAACCGTGGCTTGCTCAACGGCGTCTCGTTCGCCATGGACCAGAGGGCAATGGCAGCGCGGTTCTTGTCGCGACTGATCAGTTCGCTGAGTTGCCTCTTGGCGTTGCTCAGGGTTTCTGCGTTTTCCCATTCAATTGTCCAATAGACCGGAATCTCGGCCCATACCAGCAGCCCCATTTCGTCTGCGGCGCGTGCCATGTAATCATTGTGGGGATAATGCGCAAGCCGTACAAAATTCGCGTTCAGCTCTTTCGCCCAACCGAGAGATATATGCGCATCCTCGGCCGTGAAAGCTCGGCCCTCGCGCAGCGGCGCTTCCTCATGTATGGAGATGCCGCGCAGAAATATTGGCTTGCCGTTGAGCAGAATATCGTGACCATCCGTGCTCAGGCTGCGAAAGCCGATTTTTTCGGTAATGGCATCCGATTGGGCGAGAACTTCCACTGTGTAGAGCTTCGGATTTTTCGGTGACCAGAGGCTGAGATTGGCGGGAAAGGTGAATTCGGCAAAACCCTCTGCGTTGGTTTCCACGGGATATTCAATATCAGCTTCGGGAATGCGAATAACTACATCCTGGCGAAGGTCTTCCCCTGCCAGTTTTACCCAGCCTTTAATCTCGTCGAGAGAACCCGGCTTGAGCTGCACGAAGTAATCCTGAATATAGGAATCCGGAACCTGGACAATATTCACATCCCGGGTTATGCCGCCATAATTCCACCAGTCGGTGTTTACCGTCGGAACGGCTTCACGTTGCCGTCTATTGTTAACACGCACCACCAGAACATTATCTTGTTCTTTCAGAACTTCCGTAATATCAAAATTGAATGGGGTGAAGCCACCAATATGCTCGCCCAAAAGCTCACCATTGAGCCAGACCTGCGTGGCGTAATTGGCGCCACCAAAATGAACAAACTGCCTGTGGTCAGGTTTCACGTCGAAATCGAAGCTTCGCTTGTACCAGACGGCGCCCTCGTACAAAAGAAGCTGATCTCTTTGGGTGTTCCAGTCACCCGGCACATAAAGCATTTCGCCTGTGTCGAAGTTATACTCGACCAGATCGGTCTTGTCCGCCGGCTTTCGATTGAGGAAAAACCCGTCTTTCCGTGGTTTGTAGCGATAATCGTAATAACCAATATCATAGGGGTCCACAATACTTCCCCATGAACCATTCAGCGAAACAGTATCCCGCCCCGGTATATTGGCCAAGAGTTCGGCGGGCAGACATTGGTGACTTACCATCATCACCAGGCAGAGGAGAAAAATGCGATTTAGCATAAATATTCATTCCCACGGGCAATTATTATTTAAAAACCTAATAATGACACAAAAGTTTTATTTCGGCTAAGTCATTTTTTATAGATCGAAGCTTTGATTTCTCACACTGCCCCTGTCAGCTCAATTGGCAAAACGGCGTATAAAACTTGGCCAACGTCCCACTTTCATCGACCGGGCTATCGGGAATTGCAAATTGCCACGCCCGCAATAAAATACCGCAAAGCATCAAGCTCCTACGGCGGCTTTCTACCGATTATTTTGATAAGCGATACCTGAACAGAAATTTTAATAACAGCTTCAGGAACCCGCCGCACATCAGATCCGCTATTTCAATTCCCAGGGGCGACGGTTCCATTCAGAGACCCTCTCTTTGCATCATCATTGACCTTGTCAGAGGAAAAACCATGAAAATTCCACAGTTGATAAAAATAACCTTGGCAATTCTCTTCCTGAGTTTCATGGGCAGCACTTGCGCCATGGCGCAGTCCGGCATTTATGCGGG
>CAZEWY010000133.1:0-10221 GCA_964515945.1 uncultured Cellvibrionaceae bacterium | reverse complement strand
CGAATTGCAAAAAGAATATCCTATTTTGATCAGACAAAAACCCGAAACAAAAAAATTTCAGGCGACTGCGCTTTTAGGTCTAAACAAAGAAGAGAATCTGTATTTGAATCCAGATTATCGATCGGGATGGGCTGCAAACTATATTCCTGCCGTTATGGTTAAAGGTCCATTTTTAATCGGTATGCAATCTCAAGATGAAGGTTCTGGCAAAACGCCTGTAATCCATATAGATTTAGACCACGCTAAAGTGAGTGAACAGGATGGATATCCGCTATTTTTAGAGCTTGGTGGTAATAGCCCTTACCTGGATCATATTGCGAACATTTTAAACACCATTCATCAAGGTATGGCCATACAAAATGTCATGTTTAGTGCTTTTTCGGAGTTAGACCTAATTGAGCCGGTCAATATTGATATAGATTTGAATAATGGCGAGAAACGTCAATTAATTGGAAATTTCACAATAAATGAAGATAAACTCGCATCGCTTAGTGGTGATAAATTAGAACGTCTAAGCAAACTTGGCTTTTTACCCTTAGCCTATGCTGTAATTGCCTCTATGACAAATATTCGAAAGTTGATAGAAATCAAAAATAGCGAAAAATAATAATATCGGAATCGCCATAATGAGGCTTAATAAAACTGAACTATGTTAACGATATCGACGAAAACTAAAGTCATTACCGACTGTGTAAGTGGAGCACTGGATGAGAGAATTTTGTCATCTACAGAACCGGTAATTATGAAAGGCTTGGTTAACCATTGGAAGATTGTGGAGCATGGGAAGCAATCGGCCGACAGTGCAATCAACTATTTGAAATCACATTACAATGGCCGACTCTCGGTTGCTTGTATTGGCCATCCGGATATACAAGGCCGCTTCTTCTACGATACCGAGGGTACACAACTCAACTTTGAAACCCGGCAAGCTACTATTGATGAAGTTCTGGATCTTATAAGGCAGAGTTTTTCAGAGAAAAACCCTACCTCTTACTATATCGCATCTAATGTTATTGATACCCACTTTCCTGAATTCAGACGCGAGAATGATATTGCTATTCCTCGGCCTGTTGCCGATTATCCAATCGAGGATATTAGAACGAGCATTTGGATTGGCAACCGTACGACAGCCTGTTGCCACTATGATACATCAGACAATTTAGCTTGCTGTGTGGTGGGTAAGCGCAGATTTACACTTTTTCCGCCTGATCAAATTGCTAACCTTTACCCGGGGCCCTTATCCCCCACCCCTGGAGGTCAGGCATTAAGTATGGTTGATTTCGCTAATCCGGATTTCACGAAGCACCCGAACTTTGCGGAGGCAATTCAGCATGGCCAAATTGCTGATCTGGAGCCTGGGGATGCTTTGTATCTGCCAAGTATGTGGTGGCATCAAGTGGAGTCTCTGAGCAAATTTAATACGTTGATCAACTATTGGTGGAGTAACTCGGCAAAACACATGGGGTCAGCAATGGATGTGTTATATCACGCAATGTTGAGCTTGCGCGATAAGCCAGAACATGAAAAACGGGCATGGAAACATATTTTTGATTATTACATTTTTGGTGACGCCAATCAGGCAGTCGAGCACTTGCCCGAGCAAGCGCGAGGGTTTCTTGGTGAAATTGACTTGGCAAAAAGCAGAATGTTGCGAGCCATGTTGCGGAATAAGCTTAACCGCTAGATGAAATTATCTATATTGATTTAATGAAATGTGAGTAACTGGCTGTGCAAAATAGCAAGATAAAAAAAGTGGTAATAGCAGGCGGTGGCACTGCCGGTTGGGTAGCTGCGGCTGCATTGTCCCAACAACTAGGAAAATTGGTCGACGTGGTGCTGGTTGAGTCCGATCAAATTGGTACGGTTGGTGTGGGTGAGGCAACGATTCCGCCCATGAGAACATTTCATAAATTGTTAGGTATTGATGAAAAGGAATTTATGCGTGCCACAGAGGCAGTTTTTAAACTTGGTATCGAGTTTAAGAACTGGGGGCAAGTTGGTGACCAATATTTTCATCCTTTTGGTGCTACTGGTCAAAGTAGTTACCTTGCTGATTTCCAACACTTTTGGTTGTATGGCAAAAGCAAAGGAATAGATGCGGAATTTGAAGAGTATAGCTTCGAAGCCCAAGCTGCTAAAGCCAATAAATTTGCAATCCCGAAAAAAGGGGGTATTAATTTCGCCTATCATATTGATTCAACCCGTTACGCCAAATTTTTACGGCAATTTAGCGAAAAACTAGGCGCCAAACGCATAGAGGGCAGGATTCAGCAAGTTCAGCAACACTCGAACGGTGACATCAAAGCATTGCAATTGGAATCCGGTCAGGTTGTTGAAGGGGACTTATTTATTGATTGTACGGGATTTGCCGGCCTGTTGATCGATAAAACCTTAAAAGTGCCTTATGAAGACTGGTCACACTGGCTGCCGTGTGACAGCGCCATCCCCGCGCAAACCGAGTCGATTGAGTCTGCTAAGCCTTATGTTACCTGTACAGCTCATAAGGCTGGCTGGCAATGGCACATACCTTTGCAGCATAGAGTGGGAAACGGCAACGTATTTTGTAGTGAGTTTATGTCGGACGATGAGGCAACGCAGCACCTTTTGGATAACCTCCAAGGTAAGATATTAACCGAGCCTCGGGTAATTAAATATAAAGCGGGCCGGCGTAAAGTATTCTGGAGTAGGAATTGTATTGCACTCGGGCTTTCCAGTGGGTTTGTTGAGCCTCTGGAATCGACCAGCATTTATATGTTCATGATTGGGATAATTAGATTAATGCGGATGTTTCCCTTTAATGGAGTTACTCAATCAGTCATTGATGAATATAATCAACAGTCTATCGCGGAGCTGGAAAACGTTCGTGATTTTATTATATTGCACTATCATGCCACTTCTCGTGAAGATAGTGAGTTTTGGCGTTATTGCAAGCACATGGATATTCCCGATTCACTATCTCATCGTATTGATTTATTTAATGAAAATGCCCTTGTTTTTCTAGGCGAGAGAGAACTGTTTAAGCTTAGCTCATGGTTACATGTAATGCTGGGTCAAGGTATGATGCCGAAACGGTATCACTCTATATTCAGCACCATGTCGGATGAAGAATTGGTTGGTCACCTAAGAAATACTCGCAACACTATTGCCGATACTGTAAATAAGCTGCCGAGTCATCAGGAATTTATTAATCATTATTGCAAGTCATCACACTGAGATCTCAACTGCCCTTAAGCCCCAATATGGTCTCCAGTGTCCACTGAACAGGTGAGAACAAGGGAGGCGGTCTAAATTGCACTCGCCTTTGCGTAGGTTCGTTTCGGTCATCACGCCAGGTAGACAAAGCAGAATGAGAGACATAGTACTTTTTTAACGGGTTTCGATCCTGATCCAGGTTACCAGTGGTATCCATAAAATGACCATAAAACCTGCTGCTGGATCAGGTTTTATGGTGGACCATAGTGAGGTTAATCCGCAAAAGCACTCACGGTCTGAATGCTGCCATCTTCATTGTGAGTGATCGGCTGCATCTTGACGTTGCGAAGGTGGGTCTGGCCGCCGGAAAGTTCGGTGTCGTGGTAGAAAAGATACCACTGGCCTTCAAACTCGACAATCGAGTGGTGATTGGTCCAGCCCAGTACCGGTTCGAGAATGACGCCCTGATAGGTGAAGGGCCCATAGGGACTGTCGCCGGTGGCGTAGACAATTTTATGGGTATCACCGGTGGAGTAGGAGAAGTAATACTTGCCGTTGTATTTGTGAACCCAGGAAGCCTCAAAAAAACGCTTCTCGTTATCGCCGGCCAAAATAGGCGTTCCATCCTGATAGAGTAATTCCACTTCCTTCAAGTCTTCCGCAAAGCCCACCATGTCGTCGGACATGCGCGCGACCATGGGTGCGATGGCCGGCTCATCGTCGGCGGGGTAGACATCTTCCGGCACATACTCACCGGTCTGCCAGCGCTGCAATTGGCCGCCCCAGATACCGCCCAGATACATATAGTATTCACCGTCCTCGTCCTTGAAGACGGCGGGGTCCATGCTGTAACTGCCACTTATGGGTTTATCCATGGCGTCGAACGGACCTACCGGTGAATCGCTGACGCCGACGCCGATACGGAAAATGCCATCGTGATCTTTCGCCGGAAAATATAGATAATATTTGTCGCCTTTTCTCGCAGCGTCCGGTGCCCACATCTGCTGACTGGCCCAGGGTACGTCCTCGATTGAGAGCGCCACGCCGTGGTCCGTGACTTCGCCACCCACGGTTTCCATGGACAGCACGTGGTAGTCGCGCATGGCAAAGTGAGCGCCTGTGTCATCCATGGGAATATCGGTTTCTATATCGTGAGATGGGTAAATATAAAGCGTGCCGTCCCAGGCATGGGCAGAGGGGTCCGCAGTGTAGATATGTGAGACCAGTGGTTCGTTGACGTATTCACGTTCCGCTGCCATTTGGCGGTTTGCCGCTTCCTTTTGGACAACATCGGGAACCTCTTCTTCCACCTGGGCGCCGACGGGCTGTGCTTCCTCGGCATTCTGTCCACAGGACGACAGCAGTGCGGCCAGTGCGAGCAACGCGGGCAAAGTAAGTTTCTTGGGTATAGTCATGGTTTTCTCCATTTTATCTTTGTGGTAATGACTGTAGTGCCTGGAATTAGTGCCTGGAATTTACCAATGCCAGAGAGTGCCGTCGTCGAGGCGATTCACAGGAAGACATTTGCGCTGGTACGGGTATTTCGCGGCCAGCTTTTCATCGATATCCACGCCGTGGCCGGGGGTTTCTCCCGGGGTGAAGTGGCCATCCGCGAAGCCGTAGGCATGGGGGAAAACCGCTTCCATCTCCGCGCTGTGCGGCATATGTTCCTGAATACCGAAATTGGGTACCCAATAGTCGAAGTGCAACGCAGCGCCCATGCAGACCGGCGACAGATCCGTGGCGCCGTGGCTGCCTGTGCGCACATGGTAGAGGCTGGCGAGGTCGGCGATGCGGCGCAGCTGTGTAATGCCGCCGGCATGGACCACGGTAGTACGGATATAGTCGATCAGTTGATTCTGAATTAACTCACGGCAGTCGTGGATGCTGTTGAAGACTTCGCCCACCGCTATGGGAGTGGTGGTGTGCTGGCGGATCAGGCGAAAGGATTCCTGGTTCTCGGCGGGCACCGGGTCCTCCATCCAGAACAGGTGAAAAGGCTCCAGTTCCTTGCCCAGCCGTCCCGCTTCGATGGGCGTCAGCCGGTGGTGAACATCGTGCAGCAGGTGAAGGTCGTCGCCAAACTGATCACGTACCGCCTTGAAAAGCCCTGGTGCAAAATTCAAATATTTTTCGGTGGACCAGACGGCTTCCGACGGCAGGTCGGAATCCGCAGGTTCGTAGCGATCCCCATCTTTGGCAACGCCATAGGTGCTGGCCACGCCGGGAATGCCGCATTGAATACGCACTGCTTTATAGCCCTCATCCACTGCCCGGCCCACAGCCTCGAGGGTCGAGCCCAGGTCCTTGCCGTTGGCATGGGCGTAGACCATGATGCGATCCCGGCTGCGTCCGCCTAGGAGCTGGTAAAGGGGCATATTCGCGGCCTTGGCCTTGATATCCCAGAGCGCGGTGTCCACTGCGGCGATGGCGGTCATGCCTACGGGGCCGCGACGCCAGTAGGCGCCCCGATACAGGA
This sequence comes from uncultured Cellvibrionaceae bacterium, assembly GCA_964515945.1. Taxonomy (GTDB): domain Bacteria; phylum Pseudomonadota; class Gammaproteobacteria; order Pseudomonadales; family Cellvibrionaceae; genus CAYQQJ01. The sequence goes on along the minus strand of CAZEWY010000133.1, from coordinate 4,550 downwards.
ACTGCCAGATGTCCTCGATGCGCTGGGGGTCCTTGCCGATCAGAGCCGGAACCGCATAATCCTCCAGCCAGGACACCACGGATTTTTCCCGACCATTGAGGGTGGCATCGCCGACTCCGTATAAACCTTCATCAGTCTCGATCTTGAGTGTCACGAAATTGCGACCGGGACAAGTCACTATGACTTTTGCCTGGGTGATTTTCATTCAGAACCTTCTCTTGCAATGGCCAATTCTATATTGCCGGCGAAGGGCACCGCCCACCGCCGGTTTACATGCGCGGACTTTCCGGTGGACCGAGATAACTGGGGCGCAGCCCGCCAGTATTGATCACAATTTTCTGCAGGGTCACCGCAGGATCCACGCGGTAGATGCGCAGCTTGTGGAGGCCCGGTGTGCTGATGGTGTGGGTGCTGGTTTGCAGATGCACACCCTTGCTCACCGAAGCTTCCCAGTCGCTGTGGTCGTGTCCGGCGAGAATGCCCACGATTTGTGGCTGCTCATCATCAACACCTATGGCGTAGCGCAGTCCGTATCCCGGAGTGATGGGCCAGCTCGGTGCAAAATAGCCGGTCACCTCGAATTCACCGGTGGAAAAGAAAAATATCTCGTATTCCACATAGGGCGCCCGGGAAGGCTTTTCAAAGCGTTTGTCACTGACCGGAAAGGTGGAGATGGAAGACAGGGTGCGGCCATGCAGGGGAATCTCTTCCCAGGCGATGCCGTCGACCGCCTTGCTGTCGCTGTAATGGCCGGCTTCAATGGACACGTAGCCATCGGCTTCGACAAAACCGCGCACGGCACGGCTCAGTTTTCTGTCCGGTTTGAAGCTGCTGACCTCGATGGTGGCGCCGCCCCAGCCCGTACCCGTGACGTGAATGCTGCCCTTGGCGTGGCCGGTGGGAGCCTTGCTCCAGTCGATGCTGACCGCTACCGGCGTCATTACTTCCACCTCGCCCTCCGTCTGGCTCAACTGAATCCAGGAATCACTGGCCACAGCCTTGAAAGAGAAGGGCCGGGTCCCGCGATTGTAAACTTCCAGCCGCCGCGTCTGCTGACCGTAGGGGCTGAAAGCCGGCAGTTTGTAGGAACCGTCATGGGGCCAGGTGGATGAGCTCACCTGGGGCCAGGCGGCCACCATGCCCTCCACAGCCACACCCATGTCGGCGGCGTTATGAGGTTCATAAATGTGAAGCACGGGCAGGGTATCCGCCGGTGGATTGTTCCAGTGGGTGTAGCCAATGTGTGGCTGGGACATCATGTGGTTCCACTTGCCGTCGGACAGCTCCGTGTGGAAATACTGCTCCAGTTCGGCATCCAGTTCGAACAGCCCGCGCGCCTGTGCCGCATATTTCCCGGTCGTGGCGCGGCCCTGGCTGGCGTAGAGGTGATTGCGGCCGGTGGCAATATACATCAGGGTTACTGTGGCACTGGCCTTCACCGGGTGGAGCACCAGTTGATAGAACGCGGCCTGCTTGGCCTCCGGCAAGGCCTGATAAATGGATTCAGCCTTATCGACCATCTTGTTCATCTCGGCGGCAATACGGTCGGCCTCGTGATAATTGATCAGGCTGTAGGTTTCCGGACTTTGCAGTTCCGGTTTGCGGCGGCCGTTGTGGCGTGTATAGCCGGTCATCAGGTCTTCAATGTCTTCGGCATATTTGGGGCCAAATTCACGGGCTGCCCAGAGTTCGCCGAATTCTTCCAGGCGTTCTTTCGGCCACTCATTGGGGTTCCAGGCCATGCTCAGGAAAAACTCGATGGGAAATTCCATGGGTTTCAGATCGCCGACGTTGGCGATCCAGATTTCCTGGGCGTCATAGGCGTAGGCCAGGTTCATCTGTTCCCAGATTTTGGCAATGGGTGTGACATTGATCCAGCGATAGGAGCGCGGACCGCCGACATAGTCAAAGTGATAGTAGACACCGGCACCGCCGCTGCGTTTGCGCTCTTCGGGCGTCGGCAGGCGGCGAATGTTGCCCCAGTTGTCATCGCTCCACAGCAGGGTAACGTCGTCGGGAACACGCATGCCGGCCTCGTAGTAACCCTGCACTTCCTTGTAGAGCGTCCACACCTGGGGAACATCTTCCAAGGGGCGGTCGTAGACGTCCGCAATAATTTCCCGCTGATCCGCCACAATCCGTTCCAGCAAAGCGATATTCTCGCCTTCGCTCATGGGCTCATCGCCATCGCCGCGCATGCCCAATGTGATAACACTTTCATAAGGCTTGTTGCGCTGAACGCCGTCTTTCCAGAAATTGTAGAGGTACTCGCTGTTGGTGGCATAATCCCAGGCGCCTTCGCCAGTCCAGGTCCACTCTTTGTGAGCGCGCATCATGGGTTCGTGGTGGGAGGTGCCTATGACGATGCCGTACTCGTCCGCCAGCACCATGTTGAGTGGGTCATCGGTATTGAAAGCGTTGTTCCACATGGCGGGCCAGAGGTAGTTGGCCTTCAGGCGCAGCAGCAGTTCGAACACCTTTTCATAGAATTCGTGGTTGTAATTGCCGAATTTCTCATGAACCCAATTGGTGAGCGCCGGTGCTTCATCGTTCAAAAAGATGCCCCGATATTTTACTTCGGGCGCATCCTGCAGGCGTGTTTCGGGCTTGATGTACAGATGGGATTGTTTGTCCACGGGAACATCGGCCCACCAGTACCAGGGAGAGACACCAATCTGTTCCGACAGGTCGTAAATGCCGAAGATGGTGCCGCGCTTGTCGCTGCCGGCAATCACCAGGGCGCGTTCAATACCGGGCAGGGGGTTGGCAACATTTTCGATATGGTAGCCCTCCCAACGATCGACGATGGCGGTGACATCGATCTTGCCCGCCTCTATCAACTGATCGATCAAGTCACTCCTGCCGATGGAGCCGGCGATGACCAGATGCCCCTCCGCATCCTCCAGTGAATGGACAATTTCCGGCGATTCTCCCGTGACACGCTCAACATCTTTCTGCAGATCGGCAAGCGCGCGTTGGACGCCGGCGTGGTCGTCGCTGTCCACATAGAATCTGGCGGTTCCATTGTCACCGACAAGATCGAAGCTGCCTTGTTGCCGCTCGCTGGTCACATAGGGTGCATCGCCCAAAGCCCAGCCGGGGGCGGACAGGGCGAAGCCACAACAGAAGATGGCGACCGCCGCAAGCTTGTGCCGCAGTTTGGATTTTCCGGAGTCTCCGGTGGCGGGGGATGCAAGTTTGATGATCATGATTGCCCACTTGTCGTGTTATTGAGCCGAGAGTTTGGCGCTGACATCTTCTAGTCAAAAAAACTATAAGAAACAAGTGTAGACAAATCCCGATCAAACCACAAGCGACTGAGGCTGGTCTGGAAATATCGGGGGAGGAGGGCCGGCCTCAGACTTCGAAGGAGAATCCCTGCTCGGTGAGCCGGTGGTAGGCGTTCTCGTCGAACCGGTAGAGGTTGGCGGCCCGGTGGGCAACATCCTTCTGTTTCTCATTGCAGGACGTCAAGAGGTTCATCTTGAGTATCTTGCGGCGGAAGTTGGGCTTGTCCAGCTTGGTATCGAGGATGGCCTCGTAGAGTTCCTGCAGTTGCAGTAGTGTGAACTTCTCGGGCAGAAGGTTGAAGCCGATGGGCCGGTGGCGAACCTGGTGGCGTAAAAACTGTATGCCGTATTCCAATATGTGCGCGTGGTCGTAAACCAGTTCCGGCAGATCCTTGACGCTGAACCAACTGGCGTCGGCGGTGCTCGCGCCGGCCACGGCGGGGTAATCCTCGGCACTTACCAGGGCGTAATAGGCTACGGTTACCACCCGCGCCGCCGGAAAGCGGTCGACGCGGCCAAAGGTCTTTAATTGCTCAAGATAGAGTTCCTTGACGCCGGTCAGCTCCTCCAGCAGACGGCTGGCGGCATGACGCAAGTCCTCATCATAGCGGATCCAGCCACCCGGAAGTGCCCAATGGCCCTTGCTGATCCCTTCGCCGTGCTCAATGAGAAGAATTTTCAGCTCACCCGCATCCAGACCAAAAATAAGGTTGTCGATGGACAGCGCCTGAATGACATCCTTTGGTGTTTTGAAAGTTTTAAGGGTCTTGTTTTTGGTCTGCTTAATATGGCTGGTTGGCACGATTATTCTTCCTTCCATTTGAGATGAGGTTTTCTAATGCCATTGCTGCAACCCCGGCGTTCACTAAACGCAGGGGAGCATGACGCTGACATATTGTATCTAAGGCGGCGAGGCGGGTCGAGATCAGTATTTACAGCTTCCATGGAACCGAAGGGTCAGGTCGAGATTGGGGTTTTTGGCGCCCGCGATGGGATATTTGCGCCACCCAGCAAAATGTCTTATAGTCTTATAGTCGTAGAAACCATAAACAAATATAAGGCTTTTTGTGGATATTAATAACAAAAAGATGAAGTCACGGTTGCTGCGGCCCCCCATATTCCAGGCGGGATTGCTCTGTCTGTTTATGGCTTCGGCAATTGTCGCGGAGGCCGGGGAGACACTGACAATCCGGTTTGACGAGCCCGCCCACAGTTGGGAACGAGAGGGACTACCTATTGGCAACGGTGCCATGGGCGCGA
>CAZEWY010000132.1:0-10273 GCA_964515945.1 uncultured Cellvibrionaceae bacterium | reverse complement strand
CGCATGGTAGTAGTTTGGGGGGGAGATTTCAAGAGGTTTTTTGGCGGGGGAGAAGGAAGTGGTGAGGGGAAAGTGGGACTGATGGGGGGACGAGTGATGAGTACAGTAATGGGTGATGGGTGATGGGTGATGGGTGATTGGGAATGGTTGAGCGGTGATTGGCCAGGGGTGGATAGTATTTCCTGAACGGCATTCGTTCGGATTCTGTGCAGCTAAAGGTGCCGCGGCACATCCACTGCGTGATGCAGTACACGAATAACGGCGACGCCGTAGCTGGTGGGTTTGTAGAACACAATATGGGAAACTACATTAAAAGCGCGCAGACCCGACTTTATGTGATGATACTCGCGCCCCAGAGAGGGGTTTCCTGCAAGTTGATGAAAAACCGAATTAATATCGCGGATGTACTCCTCGGCGCGGGCGGTGCCCCACTCCTGCACACTGAAGGCATAAATGTTCACCAAGTCGTTATCGACTTTGCGGCGTAGCTTAAAGGTCCTTACCATGTGGTGGCTTTTTCATCCATTTCAAAAACTCCTCTACGTCCCACGCTGCCATATCACCACTGTGCTCGCCTTCATCGATCAGACTTTTAAGCTGCTGCAGCTTGGATTGCGCATTCCGCTCCTGGAGCAGGCGCAAACCTTCCCGTACGACTTCACTTTGGTTGTTGTAACAGCCGCTGTGGATAAGGCCTTCGATAAAGTCGCCAATTTCCTTACTGGGCTGAAAGGTTATAGTGCGCGGCATGTGAAGTCACCTCAATTGTAAGAATAGTACTTACAGCCAGTATAGGCGACTCTCGAAATTCCGGCAATGGTCGGCGGTAATTGGTAATTGGCGTGGAAAATAGCGGCATGCTTGTCATCACATCCATTTTGCTGCCTGAGCCTCGCTACAGGCCTTGCCCTGCTTCGGTTTCGCGCAATCTGGCATTTGACCGAATCCTGCCTAGCGCATGGGTCGCTACTATTAACCGCTCCTTCAGGCGTTCCATGATTTCCCTTGTTGAAGTACTTTAGCTTTGAAATCCGCGGAAGTATCGTTCAGATAAACTAAATCTATGGGATAAAGGATGTTGCTTTGATCCAGGGCATCACGGATTTGTGCCAGCAGCCCGGCTGGCAGCCCCTCTTTAGCCAACACAGCGATATCTATGTCTGAATGATCCGTCATATTGCCGTTAGCGGCGGAGCCAAACAGATACACATCCACTTCATGCTCTGCCAACATGGACTGCACGATACGTCGAGCTTCTTCTATATCCCATTCGGGAGCCGAATAAGACGGCCGCTCTAGCTGACTCATGGGCAACTCCACCGCGTTTGGATGTAGGTTAACGATATCATGATGGGTTCGGGCGGGGAGCGGGGAGCGGGGAGCGGATCACTTCGCGAGCTGTCGCAGGCGTTTTTCCAGTGCTCGATCATCGAGGCCATCAAAGATGCCGGGATTGAAGAGCTGTCGCTGACGAAACATCTGGCGTTCCCCCGAGTTGAGCGCAGCTTCGTCGGCTATGGCAGCCCAATGTTTTTGCACGGACACTATTAGTTCTTCCACGATCTCCAAGGCTGCTGGGGCCGTCAGCGCAAATGCAGGGCCGGCTTTGAAACAGGTATTGATGCGGCTCAGGTTGTCGCCCCCGGAGATAAGCATTCCCTGGCTGGCCTCCCGCCCTGCCCTCAGTTGTGGGCAAATGTCATAGGCTGGCGTCAAGCTGAGTTGGCGGCCATCCCAGAACGCGGCGTGGTTGCGCGCATGGTCGTCGGTGTTACTGAGCAGGATGTTGAAAACCAGCCGTCGGTACAATTCTCGTAACGTTTGTTTAGGTTTGGTGAAGCGCTGGCGTATTATTTCGGCAAGTTCAGCATAGCTGGCATGGCGGGCACGCATTTCGTCCAGCCCCAGGATTGTCAAAGCGGACACCACAGAACGGCGACTCCAACCGGCCGGAGACCAGCACCGGTCAAATCGATCCACCAGAAGCACGTCTCTACCAGCGACGCTGGCGAGCGCCACGGGCGCAACGTTCAGCCCTGCGAGCGCAGCCAGGCGCATCGCTACATATTCGCTCTTGACCACGTTGTAGTGATCGGTTGATGTGGAAAATTTGGCGATGCACTTTCGTTCGCCATCATCAACAAGCACTTTTGGGCGGGCGCCTCCAATGCTTGTGCCGTGCTGAATGACCTCAGCCAGGGGCGCCGGGAGCTCCTCTCCTCTCGTGACGAGATCAGCAATGTTTTGGAATGCATCCAAGGGCGCCTGCTGTTTTTCTCTCGGTACATATTCTGTGGGACTCGCTTGAAAATCCAACGCACCGATGCGGTCAGAGCCAGACTCGAGCATGTAGGTCAGTTCATCAAGAACCGCAGGGTCGGCATCTCTGCTGTTCCTTCCCAACAACCGCTGCAAGATTACCCGCCGCCCCCAGGCGTCCGGGGCCCCATCACGCAAACAGCCCGCCAGGGTATAGTTCGGTCGCTGTTCGCCCCTTTTTAGCGGCAGTTCGGGATCATATAAGGCAATCGCATCCTTGTGCTCCAAGTAGCTTTTGCCGTAGGCAAAGTAGTAGAGGCCGATGTGTTCTTTTAGCACCCCGGCGACTACGGGCTTGGTCGCGTCTGGCAACCATACCCACACGTAGACTTGGTTAGAAGTCATCATCTATCCTCGCGCCGGGTTTATGCACCGCTTTCGGCATCCATTTCACCAACCGCGCGAGTGTGTTCCGTGCTACGGCAAGATTCTGCTCATCCTCAGCCAAGGGCACACCCAAAATGTAAGCCACTTCAAACACCGTCCCTACGGCGACGGTGGGGCTACCCGATAGGATTGCCTTGAGTGTGTTGATGCTTATGCCAGCGCGCTCCGCCAGCTCGGCCTGAGGCATACGCTGTTCACGCCGCGCAGCCTCAAGCTGAGTTGCCAGTATTCGTAATACGTCGGCTACTGGCTTGGATGGGCATATGGGTTTTTTCATATCAATATATTGATGGTTAGTAGATGAAATATCATTATATTGATTGTTTAAGGTTTTGCAAGGGCGGTGATTGGTGATGGGGAGGGATAGGTGAACAGTGATGAGTGAGCGGGGATTGGGAGGAGGGATGGGTGAGCGGTGATGGGAGGGATGGTAGAGTGATGGGTGAGCAGTAATGGAGGTAATGAGCGAGCGGTGATTGGTGATGTGAGCGGATTCTGGGATGCCGCATCACTCATCACTCATCACTCATCACTCATCACTCATCACTCATCACTCATCACCATCCCGCGCGCTGCTGGCGAAGTGGCGCATAAACACAAACATCACTGCCAGCATGCCGCCGAGCATGGTTCCCAGAATGCAGATCAGGGCGCGGCTGGGCTTGGCTTTTTCTTCGGGGACTACGGGCTTATCAATGGTTTTGAAGATGTATTCTTCCCGAACCTGAGCGAGCATGATGATTTTGGTTTGCTCTTCGATGAGTTCATAAAAGATGGTCCGCATATCGGCCAGGGATACCTGGTTAAGCTGCTTTTTCAGGTAGTCAATGCTACGTTCGGCCTCGGTAACGTCCTTTTCTTTCATCGCCTTGTTTACATCACTGATCAATAAGCTAAGCCAACGCTGTGCAACATAGGGCGACTGGTGCTCCAAAGAGACTGTGATGAAGCCTGTTTCCATATCCTCGGAAACGGTCAAAATCTCCATAAAAGCCTTGTAGGCTTCCCAATCTGAAGGTTCTGGCGTCTTTGGTGGCTCCACCACCCTCACCCACTCACCTGAAGAGGCATTATAGAGATCAGGATCGAATACCAATGTATCACTGGCACGGTCCCAGGCTTCAACCGCCATCAGTTCAGGCAATATGTCATGTCGATCCACGAACTCGGTGATGAACTTCCGGGACTGCAATACTTCCAGGGCAATAGCAATTTTTGTGGCGCCCCCAGCGCCGAGATTGACCCCCGCCAGGGATGCCAGACCACTCAGTTTGCCCGCCATCCGCGAAATGCCGCCGCCCTGGGAATCCTCGGACGGAGTCAGAAGCGTTGAGGACTGATAGATATTGGGCAATGAAAGGGCGTAGAAGACCGAGCCCACCGCAAAAACGGCGGTAATTGCAATGATAAGCAGTTTGCCTTGCCACAGAATATTCCACAGTTCACGCAGGTCGATTTCATCGGTTGCAGCAAGATTGGCCGCTGACGCATAAGTATGAACAACTTCTTGCTGCCGGGCCGACGGATAGATGCTGTTGACGTTATTCATTATTATTTCTCACTTTCTTCTATCAGAGAGCGGGAATCATCTGACCCACTCATGCAAAGCGCCGCTTATTCCAGCGAATAAACTGCCAGGAGCGCTTCATCAGCAATTGATACAGTCCCACAAACAGCAGGATCCCGATGAAAGAAACCGACTCGGCGATATTCAACGTGGTCGTCAGCACGCCCAGCAGCACCAGGAAGCTCTGGCAGAGCACCATAATCTGAAGAGTTTGGATTGGGGAAAACCCCGCCCGCATAAGAACGTGGTGGATGTGCGTTCTGTCCGGCGTCATGGGCGACCGGCCACGCTTCAGGCGCCGGTAAATGATTGTAACCATGTCGGTCATTGGCAGCAGAACAAACCACATGGCAGTCACGGGTTTAAAAACGATTTCGTCCATCTGGGAACCGTTTATAAGGAATACGCCGATCGACAACCCGATGAACATGCTGCCGGCATCGCCCATAAAGATTTTGGTGAATCTGGAACCCGGCTTACCCCCATAGATGTTGAAAACCAGGAAGGCGATTGATGCACCTACAAAAGCACCGCAGAGCAGACTGAAGTTCATATCTCCAGCCGCGCCGAAAAGGAAGACGAGGCCCGTGAATGAAACCAGACCAATGCCGCCGACGAGGCCGTCCATGCCGTCCAGCATATTGAATGCGTTGATAGCCCCAATCAGGGAAAGAATCGCCAGCGGATAACCTAACCAGCCGATCCTGATGTCGCCCATGCCGAATAAATTACCAAAATTGCCCAGCTGGCCTTCCAGGCCGTAGACAAAGATACTCGCCACCAGAAATTGGCCGACAAGGCGAAAGCGCGCACTCAGGTCGTAGCGGTCGTCAAGGGCGCCCAGAAATACAAGGAAGCCGCTGCCGATCATGAACAGACGAATAAAGAGGGATTGATCGATAAACAGATAGGTCGAAAGGAAGATACCACCAAAAATGGCAATACCGCCCACCAAGGGTACAGCTCCGTCATGGTGCTTGCGTCCGCCGGGCTTATCCACCAGACCAATGGCGCAGGCTATCGGCTTCAATGTTTTAATTATAAAAAATGTGATTGTAAAAGCTGCAATCAGCACTCCAAGACCGACGACCATGTATCGCTCCTTAATAGCTTAAGACGCAGCGGCCCCGCCGCGCTAGAGCTAGTATAACAGCTGTATCTGGTGTCATCTATGAATTGCCGCCCATTTTTTGTAGTTTTTACAAAAAATGGACATTTTCGGACAAAAGGGGGCGCCTCAGGAGAGCAAAGGACCGGGCTTTTACCTAAGATAGCGGCCGAACGACTAGAGGTTCAACAGGTGAGCGGTGATATGGTCTACATATTGGGCAATATTGTGATACTTCCCCTCCGCCAGGATAGGCTCGATCCTTCCCCAATCCAGATTGAGGTAGTCATGGATAATGGCGTTGCGCATACCTATAGCCCCACGCATGCTGTGGATATCGGGTGTTGTCAGGGACAATAATTCGTAGATACGCTCAATGGCCGCGCGGGCTTCTGATGGAACGGGTTTATTTTGGGATTTCAAATAATGTTTCGAACAACCAATGGCAATTTCTATGATTATTTGTAAGCTGCGTTCGGCGGAATTGCGATCCTTGAAGGCAAGTGGTGCCTGAGCTTGCTGGGCACTGAGCTCATCGAGCGCAACCAAATGCTGTTCCATCTGCTCTCGGACGGAATAAACGTAGGCTTCATAAGGCTTTTCGGTTGTGTTCATGCTCGTATTTGTAGGATTCCCATAGAGACCAAATGCGTTGTTGTTCCATCCGGAGCCGAAAATCGGATTTACAGACTATTACCTGGCCCTGGGCAATGACATTTTGTGCCAGGGGGACAGGTATGCGGTTGATATCTATCACCGAGACAGGAAGGCTCAATAGTCTGCCGAGATCGTAACATAGATTCTCGGTAGTTTCTGACCGGCGCTGGACCTGATCTGACAGAGCCACAGCGATGTCGTAATCACTGTTGTCGGTGTAGGTACCTGTGGCTCGGGAACCATAAAGCCAAGCGACTTCAATGGTAAATGTTTTCTGCAGATAATCTATAACGGCTGTCAGGCAATTATCGGTCATGAGCCAGCCCCATATATTTAAACTCAAATGAAGTCTACGCCCTTTCGATGGCGCGGCACAATCACCCGGATTCGTTGGGTCCCACCCGGCTATGCGGTTTCTACGGATTCTTGGTGCGTACCGCGCCCGTGGACAGCTCTATCTCTTGCTGCCGGTTGAGGATGTTGAGCAGGAGGATGACCCTGTCCTCACCCTTGGCTGTTTTGACTATGGCTTCCAGTTCCCGGAAGCAACCCTCTGTGATAATGACGCTTTCCCCGGCCTTGTATATGGGTTGTGGTTCAGCGTCGTTAAGCAGTGCGCACTGGTATCGCAGGGCATTGACAATGGAATCCGCCACGGGGGCAGGTTTGCCATTGAAGTCGACAATCTTACTGACGCCGCGGGTGGAGCGGATAACTCCCCAGTTGGATTCATCGCTGAGGTGGATAAAAAGATAATGGGGAAATAACGGCTCGGTCACCCATTGCGTCCGTCCGCCCCGCTGGCGCTTGACCTGATGCAGTGGAAGAAAGCATTCCAGGTGCTGGTTGTTCAGGTGCTCTTCAGCCCGGAAGGCTTCTCTGGGTTTGCATTGGATCAGGTACCAGGTTTTGTTGGGCATAGTAGTGAGTAATGAGTGAGCGGTGATGGGTGATGGGTGATGGACATGGTGAGAGGTGAGCAGTAATGGGAGCGAAAGCATTCTTGCTGTCGGGGGAGCGGGGTGGAGTAAGCGCTTAGCTTAGTCGCTGCCCGCTTGTTCCTTCCGTTCGTTGGTTCCTGTGCCTATAAAGTGGCGTATGAGGACGAACATTACCGCCAGCATGCCTCCGAGCATTGTGCCCAGTATGCATATCAAAGCTCGCTTGGGTTTGGCTTTTTCTTCCGCGACCACGGCGGGATCTATGGTCGAGAAGATGTATTCGTCGCGGACTTCCGCCAACATGATGGTTTTGGTCTGCTCTTCAATCAGCTGGTAGAACACCGTTCGCATCTCGGCGAGCGCGACCCGGTCCAGTTGCTGATTCAGGAAATCAATACTTCTTTGGGCTTCGCTGACGTCCTGCTCTTTCATAACATGGTTCACCTCGTCAACCAGAAGAGTCGCCCAGCGCTCTGCAATGTACGGGGATTGGTGCTCCACGGCTATGGTGACAAAGCCGGTTTCCGTATCCTGGGAAACCGTGAGAATTTCCATGAATGCCTTGTAGGCTTCCCATTCAGAGGGCTGCGGCGTTTTTGGCGGCTCCACTTCCCGCACCCATTCACCCTGGGCCGCGTCATATAGGTCCGGATCGAATTCGAGCTTATTGGCGCTCCGGTTCCACTCTTCCACGGCCATCAGTTCCGGCAGGATGTCGTGCGTTGCCACAAAATCGGCAATAAACTGCCGGGATTTCATAACCGCCATGGCGACGGCAACCTTGTTATCACCCCCCGCGGAACCCAGATTTATGCCCGCCAGAGAGGCCAACCCACCCAGTTGCCCCGCCATCTCGGCCAGACCACCGCCTTGGGACTCTTCCGATGGAGCAACGAGTACCTCGGATCTATAAATATTGGGCAACGATAAGGCAACGATTAGCGAAATGACCGCAAACACCGCAGTGACGGCGGTGATTATCCATTTGCCCCGCCAGATAACGTCCCAGAGTTCGCGCAGGTCGATTTCATCGTCCGCAGTGCCACTGAACTCGGCCGGCGGATAGGCATAAACGATTTTTTGGGACTGGAGTTGCCGCTGGCTCGGGCTGTCGATAGACATTAAAGGTTCTATCCTCTGGACGGATGATGGCTAACAAAATTAGTTGCGTAGCATATCTCAACGGGAAGAGGCGTAATGTGACCTGTGGCCATATTATACTTTTGGCCACCAACGGCCTGACAACCACTGCTCCCGGTTTCGGTCATAGTCTTTTCACACTCTAGTTTTTCTCGCGCTATAGCCTTTCGCGTACCAAGGGGCGTTTGTTCCAGCGAATAAAGCGCCAGGAGCGCTTCATCAACAACTGGTAGCAGCCTACAAACATCAGGATACCGAGGAAGGAGGTTGATTCCGCCATATCCGTGGTTGTCGCAAGTACACCAATGGCCACCAGCAGACATTGGCAAGCCACCATCACCTGCAGGGTCTGCCGGGGCGTAAATCCCGCCCGCATCAGAATGTGGTGAATATGTGTCCGGTCCGGCGACATAGGCGAGCGGCCGCGCATGAGACGGCGGTACATAATGGTGAACATGTCCGTCATGGGCAGGAGCACAAACCACATGGCGGTAATGGGCTTGAACGCGGCTGTTGATCCCTGTGAGCCATGGATCAGCAGCACCCCAATAGCCAAACCGACAAACATGCTACCGGCATCGCCCATAAAAATCTTGCTGAAGTTGTTAGCGGGCTTACCCCAGAGGTTGAACACCAGAAAAGCGCTCATGGCACCAATAAAGGTTGTGCAAAGCAGGCTGAGCATGGTGTTGTCGGCGAGACCAAACAGATACATAAGCCCTATAAAGGAGACGATACCCATGCTGCCGACCAGGCCGTCCATGCCGTCCAACATGTTGAAGGCATTGATGACGCCTATGAGTGACAGCACCGCCAACGGAAATCCGAGCCATCCGACCTTGAGTTCGCCCAGGCCGAAAAGGTTGCCGAAACTGCCTATCTCCACTTCCAGCCCGTAAACAAAGATGCAGGCGATCAGGAATTGACCAACCAGGCGAAAACGCGCACTCAGGTCGTAGCGGTCATCGAGGGCTCCCATGAATACCAGAAAGCCGCCTCCGAGCATGAACATGCGGATAAAGATGGGCTGATTGATGAACAGGTATGCAGAAACGAAAACGCCGCCGAAGATGGCGATACCGCCAATGAGGGGAATTACGCCATCATGGTGCTTGCGCCCGCCCGGCTTGTCGACCAGATCAATGACATACGCAAGCGGCTTCAGCGCTTTAACGATCATAAAAGTAATTGCAAAGGCTGCTGCCAGCACTCCCAAACTGACGTCCATCAACTGCTCCTGTCCAAACTGGTAGGGGTATTATCGCGCGAGGCCGCGAATTATACCGACTTAATAATGCTTTTGCTGCTGAAACCGGCGATATTTTTCATCGACAGGCGCCCACCGCCAGCATCTAAATCGACTGACACACCTGCCGTAGCATCGACAATGCAGAGTAAACAAAGCTCGCAGGGAATGCTGTTGCAAAATGTAAGCGCCTAAGTCAATTGGCTGTCTTAAATGCTCACTTACTTAAGCTTAACTCTGCCGTGAGAATTCGAATGCGGCTGGCCGCATTTTGCCGATAACCGGCAGCTCTGTAGACTCAACGGTAAATTGCGGAGTCGTGACGGTGGCGCATTAGGGGTGGCTGTGCAGACTGTCATTAACCCGGTCACGCATTTCCTTGCCTGGCTTGAAGTGCGGGACATATTTACCGGGCAACTCGACCGTCTCACCGGTTTTGGGGTTGCGACCGGTGCGGGGCGCCCGGTAATGCAGGGAGAAGCTGCCGAAGCCCCTGATTTCTATGCGTTCGCCGATGGACAGACACTGGGACATATACTCGAGGATCAGTTTGACGGCTAATTCGATATCCTTAGCCGATAGCTGATCCTGCCGGTCCGAAATGCGTTCTATGAGTTCGGATTTTGTCATAGGTACGGCGACTCCTTTACCAATACTCTGCTGAGCGAGGTAATAAACGGCCATTCAAACCATTAAGTTACGTCAACAAGCGAAATCGATTTTTCAGTTTGACATGCAAGCTATTGTTATACAACAAAAATTGTAGGGTAGCAAGTTTCGATGCGGGATTTGATTTTTGGTGGGCAGAGCCCACCCTACTTGGGTTCGGCGGGTATTACGGGGACTGTTACTGTGATGTCGCCGTTCTGGGCACGCTGGCGCAGGGCGTGGTCGGCTAATACCAGGGC
>CAZEWY010000131.1:0-10338 GCA_964515945.1 uncultured Cellvibrionaceae bacterium | reverse complement strand
GATGGCTTCGCCTTCCTGGCTGGCCACGCAGCCGCCGACGCCGATGACCAGTTCCGGATTCTTCTCCTTGAGCTGCTTCCAGCGGCCCAACTGGTGGAACAGCTTTTCCTGGGCCTTTTCGCGAATCGAGCAGGTGTTGATCAGCAGCACATCGGCTTCCTCGGCGTTGTCCGTGGGCTCCATGGCGTGGGAGGCGCCCAGCAGATCGCGCATGCGGCCGGAATCATATTCATTCATCTGGCAGCCATGTGTCTGTATAAAAAGCTTCTTGGCCTTGGGGCGATGGAGCTTTTCCGCCACTTGCTCGTCTGTCATTGGGTTCAACCTGATCGTTCTATGTGTTCAAAAAATGAGCGCGCATTATACTGGTGAATAAAGGCATTGCCCATAGGTTGTTGATGCCATTGTAGGCCCTTTGGCATCTGGTCTGTCGGGCCTTCAGGTCCTCCAACGACCCTCTTGTTTTCTGCCCCGCCGGCCCCAAATATGTTAGTCTCCGCACCGCTGCGGGCGTACAGCCCGCTATATGGCAAGACCCTCAATCGAGTACAGACAGCGTTATGGCCAGCCCAATCTACAAAGTTATCTTCTACAACCAGAATCAGGTGTATGAGCTCTATGCCAAAGCCATATACCAGAGCGAGATGTACGGGTTCATCGAAGTGGAAGAATTCATTTTCGGGGAGCGCTCCCAGTTGTTGGTAGACCCCGGCGAGGAAAAGCTCAAGGGCGAGTTCAACGCCGTCAAACGCTCCTATATTCCCATGCAGGCGATTATCCGCATTGACGAAGTGGAGAAGGAAGGTGCCGGCAAGGTGACCGAGATTCGCCCCGGCGACAAGGTGGCGCGCTTTCCTTTCGCGGCGGTGACTCCCGCGCCCACGGATAACTGATTCCCGCGTGGCGGCTTCCAGCCTCTACTTCAGACAGGCCGGCGAAGGCGAACCACTGTTGCTGATTCACGGCCTGTTCGGCTCCCTGGAAAATCTCGGCGCGCTCGCGCGGCCTCTGGCGGAAACCTTCAGGGTCTACTCCCTCGATTTGCCCAACCACGGCCGTTCGCCCCAGGTCGAGACCCTGAGTCTGGCCTCCATGACGGAGACACTGCTGGCCTGGCTCGACGAGGAGAAACTGGGGCAGGTGCATCTGCTGGGGCACTCGCTCGGTGGCAAGGTCGCCATGGAGTTGGCGCTGCGGCATCCCCAGCGCGTGAAGAATCTGGTGGTGCTGGACATAGCGCCGGTGGATTACCCGCCGCACCACAATGAGGTTTTTGCCGGTTTGCTGGCGTTGGACACCGCGCAGCTTCAATCCCGCAGTGAAGCCGATCAGTTGCTGAAAGCCCATGTTCCGGAAATCGCCGTGCGCAGTTTTCTGCTGAAGAACCTGGTCAAGGACCCCCAGGGCGGCTTTGCCTGGCGCATGAACCTCCCGGTCATTCACCGGGATTATCCCCAACTCATCGCCGCCAACCGCCGTGGTGCCCGGTTCGATGGCAACACCCTGTTTATCAAGGGCGGCAATTCGGATTACCTTCAGACAGAATACCGCGAGGAAATCCTGGAGCGCTTCCCCAAAGCCGCCATTAAAATCGTGCCCGACACCGGTCACTGGCTTCACGCCGAAAAGCCCGAACTGGTCGCCCGCCTGGCGAAGCGCTTTTTAGTGAACGGTAAACAGTAAGCAGTAAGCAGTGAGCAGATCACGGGAAAAGCAGGCAATAACTGGAGCCTTTATTACCGATCCCCCGCTCACCGCTCACCAATCACCAATCACCAATCACCAACCACTTTAATTTCACAACCAGCGCGTTATAATCCGGCGGTGCGGCTATTTTGGACGGCCGATCCCATTCATGGAAAAATCGCGAGGTGAAAAATGACAATAAGCCAATTTACAGGGTTAGTTGCTGCAGGTCTTCTGGCAGTTGCAGCGGTCGCCGTACAGGCGAGAGAGGACATTCAGGACTTCTCCATCAAGGACGCGCTCTCGACCGAGGCCGCCAAGGAGAAATTGTCAGGAGATGTGAAATTCTTTTTTGGAAAAGAGAGCTACCCCAAGCCGAGCAAGTCCTACGGTACATTCAGTACCAACAAGAAAACCAACGCTTTCGGCAAATCCGATACCGAAGCCTGCCACTGGGCATTCCTGTCGGCGATGATTGCGCTGGATGAACGGGCTCAACGGGAAGGCGGTAACGCGGTTGTGGATATCAAATCCAACTACGACAACAACCTGACCGAGAGCACCAGCACCTTCAAATGTGGCGCTGGCAACATTATGGCCGGTGTTGCCCTGCAAGGGCGGGTGGTCACGCTGCCTTAAAGCGTCACTCACAAAAAAAGCCCGCGAAAAAACGCGGGCTTTTTTGTTTCCGTTCTCTGGCTGACTCAAATCAGCCGGTCCTCCCCCAAAAATCAGCTAGCCCCAAATCAGCTAGGATAGTGCCTGGCGCACTGATGCCAGCTTCACGCAGAGCACGAACACCTTCATGGCTTCGTCCACCTGGGCCTCGGTGGGTACCGTCGGTGCAATGCGGATGTTGCTGTTTTGCGGGTCCTTGCCATAGGGAAAAGTGGCTCCGGCAGGAGTCAGCTTCACGCCGGCTTCGCCGGCCAGTTTGACCACTTCCTGAGCCAGGCCCGGACGAGTATCAAAAGAAATGAAGTAGCCGCCTTCGGCCGATTCCCAATGGCCCAGATCATTGTCTCCGAAAGCTGCATCGAGATGCTTCAGCACCGAGGCAAAGCGCGGCTTGATGATGGCCGCGTGCTTGTCCATATGAGCTTTCAATGCAGTGAAATCCGGAAAGAACTTGCTGTGACGCAATTGGTTGACCTTGTCCGGACCTATGGTCAGTATGCCCAGCACCGCTTTGAACCCCTTCAGGTTTGCCTGGCTGGCGCCCATGAAGGCGACACCGGAACCCGCGTGGGTAATTTTTGATGTAGATGCGAACTGCAACACACTGTCTTCGGTCCCATGCTTCTTGCAAAACTCGAAGATACTGGCCAGTTGCGGCGGGTTGTCTACCAGGTCGTGAATGGCATAGGCATTATCCCAGAAGACCCGGAAGTTGGCGCCGGCAATTTTGCCGAGTTTGGCGATGCGCTCCACGGTTTCGTCGCTGTAGACAACGCCCGTCGGGTTGGAATACTTGGGCACGCACCAGATACCCTTGATGGCTGAATCCCTGGCGACCATTTCTTCCACCTGATCCATATCGGGACCGGTAGCGGTCATGGGCACGTTCAGCATCTCGATACCCATCTGCTCGCAGATGGCGAAGTGACGGTCATAACCGGGCACGGGACAGAGAAACTTGACCTTGCCTTCGTTTTTCCAGGCGGTGTCCGGGCCGCCAAAGCCGAAGAAGTTTGCCGTCATCATGGCCTGGTGCATCAGCGTCAGGCTGCTGTTGCCACCCGCCAGTACATTTTCCACCGGAATACCCAGAAGGTCAGCGCCCAACTCCCGCGATTCTGCAATACCATCCAGGCCGCCGTAATTGCGGGTGTCCACACCGGAGCCGGCCATGTAGTTGCCCGCCAGAATGCCGTCGAGTCCGTCGGACAGCGATAGTTGCTCCGCGGAAGGCTTGCCGCGGGTAAGGTCCAAATCCAGCTTCTGCGCTTTTACCGATTCAAATTCGGCGGCTAAGGTCTGCTCCCATTGCTTCAGTTGTTCCTGGGTGGCTTGGTCGAGTTGCAAAATATCTGTCCTCAAAGGTGGGTGGCGGAATTGCGCGCATTATAACTTGAAAGAAGCGGCAAGCTACAAGCCACAAGCTGCAAGCGAAAAAACCAAGGGCGAATATCCTGCTACGCTACGAACTGCGTTCTTGTACTTTTCCAGCTTGCAGCTTGCGGCTTGCGGCTTGCAGCTTGTCGCTCCAATATGTTTTTCGGCTTGAGGCTTGCAGCTTATAGCTTGCCGCTCAATAATACCGCCCCATGACAAAACACTTCACAGCAACCGGCTATCTCCCCAGCGGAAAATTAACCAACTGCGCCGGTGACATCATCGATTTTGCCAGCCTGCCAGCCTTCCTGCGTGTTCTATTGACCACCGATGGTACCGTGACCAAGAGTCTGGAATCCTGGTTTTGGGAGCCAGTGGCGGTCAGGAACCTGGGCCAGGCCTACATTCAGTTGCAAGAGCCCGCTCCGATCATTGCCTGTGCGGCCGGCGAATCGGTGCTGCAGCGGCGGGTCGAGCTGGTGGGGCAGCGGAGTGAGCGCCATTTTGTCCTCGCGGACTCACTGATTCGCGCAGCCATTCTGCCCTCTGGGGTGCGCGAGGATCTGGAAGCGGGTCTGGTGGGAATCGGTGAGATTTTGCGTGAATGCAACCTGGAAACATACCGCGAAATCGTGGATTTTGGCTATCAGCAACCGGCGAGCAGGCTGTTGAAAAACGTTGGCGAGGCAGCCAGCGCAAGGCAAAAATTGGCGAAAAAGCGGAGTTTACAGGTAGTAAATGAGCATTTTGAGCCAATTTTTAACGCCGCGATGGCAACGCAGGTAGTTTCTCAACAGCCTGCCCAGGGAGCCACCCTGTGGCGCACCTACCGCATCGTCATGGGCGGTGAACCCTTCATCCAGATTACCGAATACTTTCCGATTGAGATCTATCGATAATTCAATAATCCATCGTTGAAAAACCTTGGCGATTTCACAGGTGTCGCCGCAGTGACAGCATATGCAGGTTCAGCCCATGGTTTTCATCACCCAGACCGGCGTTGGAAATATGGTGAAACCCGTATCCAATCGAGAAATCACTGTCCTTGAAGCGGAATACAAAGCCCAGGTGGCTGTCAAACTGGAGCTTGTAACCCCAACTTTCATCATCATTCAGACGCAGGTCGGAAATGGCCAAGGGCCCCGTACCCACCTCGAACCAGGTATTTTCCAGGGCATAGATTGGCGTCGCAAGAATATACCGCAAGCCGATGGAGACAAAACCATTGTCGCGGGTGCTTTCACCTTGCCAGGCGCCAAGAGACCCCTCGACATAGGTCAGAAAAGTTCGCCGCGATGAAAACGTGAATTCGCGGTCCAGTTTTTTCCGGTAGGCAATGCGTTCGATATAGCTTTCCACGGCAGTATCAGTACCTCCGGCAACAGAGATATTGTTTTGCGGGAATGCATGGGACGAGATCCCGGTCAAAACCAGACCGAGCAGTTGAGCGAGCAGAAATTTTCGTTTGATCACGCAGCCCCAGACTCCATTTTCCAGGGTTGAAAACCACAATCAGACCAGTTGCCGGATCGCCTCAGGTTCCAGTTGGTTCTCTGGCCAGCAGGGGCCCAGCCCAGATAAGGGACATTCAATAGGGCATTAGGTTTCAACCCTTACCGCGAATGTCGTCTGTTTTCGGCGAGCTTTAAAAGAGTGGTTCAGGGTGTCGGCAAGAGGGGAAGGGCGTCTTTGAGGGTGGGTAATGCGGTTTCCTGCCCAGCGGGTGCCATATCCCATGGGCCTGAATTAACAATGGACCAATTGGCAACCCTGGCATTGAAGAAGCCGCTCTGGCGGTAAGCTTGCTCAATCAGCCCTTTTTGCCGCAATTGGCCGAGCCCCGATTGAAGTGCCTGGAAGACCTGGCGGCCCATAGGATCATCTTTGCTGATTATCCAGTGGCGGCTGTCCTTGAGGACGACTTTGACCCCGGGCACCGGCACCAGATGCGCGTCTTTTTCCACAATTGCCAGGTCCTCCCGGTTGGAAAAGGGCGCGAGCATAAAATCACCGCGTCCCGCGCCCACCATTTTAACCATCAGTTCCATACTGTTAATGTGGTACAGACGGTTTGGGTGCATGGCCTCAAGAGTGCGCCAGTCCACCGGCCAGTGCCGGTTGGAGAAGGCGCTGAGCTCGGCATAATCGGCCAGAGTGCGGGCCTGCAGGGCCCGGTGGTTGTCCGGCCGCACATAAACTCCCACCGCGAACTCGCCATTGCGTATCACGGCGTCGGTCACCCACAGGGCATCACTGTCCTTGAGATCGTAGGACCAGACAGAGGTGCCGGCCACGGTTGCCTTGCCGCTTTCAATCAGGCGAATAATGCGCGAGTAATTATTCTCGGGTATCAGCTCAATCTCGCCGTCATAGCCACCAGCATGCAATGCCTGGTGCAGAAGAACCAGTTCCACCGCCTCGCGGTTGGAATGAGGGCCACCGTAATTTCGGATGCCATTGATTTCCCGCTCGCCGACCAGCAGATGAAACTGCCGCAGATCCCTGTCCGTGACCAGAATTTTAATGGGATCTGCGTTGGCGCAGGCCATCCAGAGAACGCCGGATAGCACCAGAAGGATCTTGATCAACGGACCAGCTTGTACCATTTGAATGTCCCTAACCGCGACTTTGCACAGTTAACCTTGTGCAAATCTTCAGGAGTGTCCACATTGCCGCAAACCGGGCTTGGAGAGGGTCCAGCAGGCGTCAGTTTTATATATTATTTTTCAACAGCCATATTCAATAATAGGCCTGGAATAGGCTCCAGGCAACCCGCCGTCCATCGAGGCTGTTTTTTTTTCAACCGCCTGTCTTTCAATCACCTGCCCGGGTGCAGATAGCGACCGGCCCAGGCGCCGATCAGCAGCGCCACATAATCGGCGTCCTCCCGCCGGGTAAGCAGGTGATCGGCGTCGTCCAGCGACACGAAGCTTTTGGGGTGCAGAGCCGCCTCGTAGATCCTTCCGGCCTCGTCTATAGGCACCACCTGATCAGTGGGCGAGTGAAATATCAGCAACGGCTTGCGCAGGTCGGCCAGTGTCCGCTCCAGGGGCCAGTCTTCCAGGTCTTCCAGCAGATCGGCACCGATGCTGAAATGCCGCTCGCCGATGCATACATCCGCCTGACCCTGGCTGCGAATGTCGCAGGCCTGATCGGTAAACAGATGCTGGACATGCTGGGGTGTCGAAGGCGCGGCTATGGTCACCACCGCCTCGATGGAATCGATGCGCCTGGACGCGACCAGCGCCGCCGCGCCACCCAGGCTGTGGCCGATCATCAGGCGCGGAGCCGAGTACTCCCGTGCCAGAAACTGTGCAGCCGCATCCAGATCCGACACATTAGTGGAGAAGGTGGTACTGGCGAAGTCGCCGTCGCTGCCACCCAGACCGGTAAAGTCGAAGCGCAGCACGCCAAAACCCTGTTCGGCCAGCTCCCGCGCAATGCGCGAGGCCGCCACCACATCTTTACCGCAGGTAAAACAGTGGGCAAATATCGCCATGGCCCGCGGCTCGCCATCCGGCAGTTCCAGTGCACCCGCCAATGTATGGCCGGCGCTGTTTTCAAATTCGACTTTCAAGCGCGGCATTGGACCTCCTCATAAATAAACCGAGCCAGTATCCTTGCCTAATTCCGCGAGAAAAGCAAAGGGCGGGCATCTAAACTAATCGAATTCGATGAGTTTAGATTCGGGTTACAAAAGGCCACAAGGCCTATTCGCCAGGCAAGGCGCGCAGCCATTCATGCATGGCGCGAATGGGCCAGATGCAGCCCTTTACACCCTTGGCAGTACAAGGCCTGTCGCTAAGCCAGCGAGAGGTGGAATAGGGCAGCACACCGGTGATATCGGCCTTGTCGTAATACAGAAGATGGCCCAGGTCCTGTGCCATCTGATTCATGGTGCCCTGCACCGAACGGTTGCAATTATTATCAAAGCGCAATGGACCCAGGAAACGCGTCGCCTTCTCCAAAAGCTCCGGAGATACATCGGTTTTCAGTAGCGTGTTCATTAATACATCCTGGAAATGCCAATCGAGCCGTGCCAAATCCGGCTTGATCAGACAAGGAACAAACACTGCGAAACGGGTAACATCGTGGACAAAAAGCACACATTGCCGGCCCTGCAACAAGATTAGGTTAGCGTGCCAGTCGCCCAGATCAACCGCGTCGTTCGCCGCCATGGGTAAATCATTGGTTGGGCGTGAGGCTTCGTTCAGCCGCAGTTTGGCCAAAACTTTTTTGTGGCGTGGATATTCATATTATTGGTCGATGGTTTGATGGATTGGTGATACAAGCATTAGCTTGAATGTGCCAAGCGATATCAGCCTATATCGCCGGCTGCGGCTGTCAACCAAAATTTACAGATGGATTACTGCACCGCCCACTGTATCGCAAGGACTGGAGCGTACGCATCGAAGAGCGGTACGAGCATGCCAAAGGGATTGCTCTATCCTTGACGCAGTACTGCAAGGAGGGCCCCTCAACCCCGCGCAGATTCAGATACCCATGCTGTGCAAAATGAGCTATCTGTACCATGGGGACAAGCAACGAAGCTGCAGGCCTAATGCCTCTACAGTTCATCCAGCGCCTTCCGCAGCACGTTCCAGCACCAGGTCTCCACACGGTGCGCTATTATGACCTCTAAGCGAGCGCTGAAAAATGGCATTATCTCCCCTGTTTTGCTGACCTTGGCTGTATTGCGGATCGGAATGAACAATGTGGCTCAGGCCTCAGAACTATGCTAGGTTACTGTAAAACCTGTGGGAATCCGGCCATGTTGCGCTTTCGGTGGTGGTCCCACCGCTCAAAGAAATTTCCATTAATAAAGAAGCACCGCCACCCCTTTGGGGGCGGTAATGTACAACAAAGAGATCAAGCCCACGACGCAAATTGGATTTTCGGGGCACGTCCTAAAGGGCAAGGTCCGACGACGCTTATCTCAACGTTAGCAGTACGTAGCACGGGAGAATAAACGTGAGTGATCACGACGCATACAGACGATTCATGGGTAAGGCGGAGTTTGAGAAATCCGTTAACTCGCTTCTTGGTTTAGTCGAAGGTATCGCCATTGACTCTAAGATCAATGGTGCGGAAATCGGTTTCTTGCAGGCATGGCTGAATGATCATCGTATCAAGTCTGCCCGACATCCGTTTAATGAATTATTCCCAGTCGTTGAGCAAGCGGTAGCTGATGGCGTGCTTACAGATGATGAGAGAGCCGACATAGTCTGGCTCTGTAAGCGTCTAACATCGACAGAATATTTTAACGCAGCCACTGCTGATATGCAGAAGCTACATGCAATCATGGCCGGGATAGGGGCTGACGGTGCGATCACTGTAGAGGAATTGAAGGGCCTTCTTTCTTGGCTGATTGAATATGAACATCTTAAGACCTGCTGGCCCTATGATGAAGTTGAAAGTTTAGTTTTGGGAGTACTCTCTGATAAAAAAATAGATCCAGATGAGAACAAAATGCTAATGGCCTTCTTTGGCGATTTCGTTTCGATCCTTGATAATAAAACCATCGTTAGTCCAGCTCTCATTGAGGGTTCGAATGTCGTTGGTCTGTGCGCAGTCTGCCCAGAGATATCATTCGCTGACGCGGTGTTCTGCCTAACTGGCGCTTCCTATAAATACACACGTGTTAAATTTGAAGAGGTTATCGAGAACCGTGGTGGACGAGTCTCAGGTAGTATTTCAAAGAAGGTAAACTACTTGGTTATTGGCGGAGACGGAAACCCATGCTGGGCATATGCATGTTATGGCCGCAAAGTAGAAAAGGCCGTGAAGTTACGGAAGCAGGGCCACAACCTAATTCTTGTACATGAGAATGACTTTCATGATGCAGTCCTTGATTCATAGACAACCAATTTTGTCAGGGGCTAACAAGCATTTAAGCGCTGAATGCGGCGTTGAGGCTCTAGAAAAACTTGTCCGATATTTATTTTCCGTGCGGAGAGTGCTCTGTAATTAATTTCGCAGAGGCCGAAAGACTCAGGATTCGCGGAGGAACGTGATTTTTTCTTGTGAAATAATATTAAAAAGCAAGCTATAGGTTTTCCTACAGCCTCGTTATATGTCATTGAGGAACTATGATGATTGAAAAGGAGTATCCAGGCGGTTCTAGATCGCGTGTCAATCGCGCTGGTGATGCTGTCCGAAATAACATGGCTAGCCCAGAAGATTTGGCGGTAATTGAGGAATGGCGTGCAGCCCATCGCGCCGTTTTGAATACCTTCCAAGCCATCTTGCGTATTAGGTTAAGCGGCAAAGATGTCATAGTCGCGCAGCGACACAAGCGGAAAAACACCATTTTCGATAAATTACAACGACTACCGAAAATGCAGCTGGCGAGGATGGATGACGTTGCCGGTTGTAGACTGATATTTAAAAGTATCAAGGATATACATAGTTTTAGGAATACCTTTCATAAGGCGCGCTTCAATCACAAAATGCGTAATTACAGAGATAAGTACGATTATATCGCTCACCCCAAAAAAACAGGATATCGGGGAATTCACGATGTGTATGAATACGATGTAAAACTTGACTTGAAGGTCGGTATCCAGAACGGAGGTGATGATGACAGCTTTGCTCCAC
>CAZEWY010000130.1:0-10340 GCA_964515945.1 uncultured Cellvibrionaceae bacterium | reverse complement strand
AAAGGGAAAAGGGAAAAGGGAAAAGGGAAAAGGGAAAAGGGAAAAGATTCGTGCCGCTGTGAGAATTATGGCCTTCGGAAAATTCGGAGGAAGACACAGAATGGTTTACAGGCTCTCAATAGCAGCCCCGCCCCGATAAATATTTATGCACGACATTTGCCGGGGCACGAATCTTTTCCCTTTTCCCTTCTTTTCTTGAAGCTTGCCGCTCAAAAAATCCTCTTGTTCCAATCCCCATACTGCCCCGTCACCTTGCCTTTGGGGAAGCTGAGGGCGATGAGCAGGGCGGCGCTCATCAGGCTGGCGACTGTGGATACGGCGCTGGCGTCGTAGACGAAGGGGGTGATGAACAGCACGGCGCCGAGGGGAATGATCAGGAAGCGCACGGGGCGAGCTACTTCAGCCAGGGCGGAGACGGCGACGGTTATGACCAAAGCGCCAATGAAATGCTCCCAGTTGGCGAGAGCGGCCTCGTTGCCCAGGGTCAGCCGGGTGCACATCAGCCAGATGCCGATGGCGATGCAGGCGGCGAGATTCCATGGCACATTGACCCCGCCTCCTATATTTTTGAGGATGGGGCCGGGCCCTTGTTCAAAGTCATCGGTGATGGGTTTGGGGTCGCCCAGATCCGAATCACCCACGAAGAACACCTTGAGTAGCGGGCGTCCGGCCTTGTATCTGCGTTGCAGAAACTGCCCCGTGGCCACCAGTTCATCGAGGGAATAGGGAATCTGGATAAGCATGGCCGCGGCGCCTATGAGGCAGAGTGTGCACCAGGTGCCGATCACTATGGGTTGTATGATGATGAAGGTGATCGAGACGACGCCCAGGGGTACGATCATGATGCCGAAGAGGATCACCAGCCACGGCATGGTGCGCCAGCGCTTGGTCGATCCCATAAGGCCGGTGAGAATTTCCAGCGCGTAAACCATGGCACCCAGCCCCGCATCGGGTACTGGCCAGGCTTCGGACACCGACGAGGTGATGATTTCCTCGGTGCCGTTTTGGGGATCCCCGGTCTCACCCTGAAAGAAGGGTTCCCAGACGCCATTGATGTGCTCCAGTTGATAGGCCGTCAGATACCGGGAAATCAGGAAACCCACCAGTGCCAGCACTATGATGGGAATGCGTTGAAACCAGCTCGATGGATTGACGTCCCAGCCGGGCGGAATATAGGTGCCGGTCGTCGCCGCTGCCGGGGAAACGCCCGGTGTCGGCCTCGTCGCCACGGCAAAGCCAATGGCCAGTATGCCGATGGTGGTGCTGTTGAGATAGGCCGTTGCACTGGTGGTCCAGAAAGCCAGTGGCGCCAGCAGCAGCCATAGACCAACCAATGATGACATCCAGCGTGCCCAGGAAAGGCGCCAGGACGTGGAAAGCAGGCCGAAGATTATCAGGGCGACGCCGGAAATCATATCGCTCCAGGCCATGGGTGTGCCGCCATAACCCAGCGCGGGGGCGGAAGTCAGCAGCCAGGCGCCCAACCCCATGGTGATGAAATGGGCCCACAGATTTTGCCGGTGCTCGCGCCGGAACATCTGATGGTACTGCTCCAGCAACTGGTTGGCGTTGCGGTGACGCTCATCGGCAACCACCATCCAGTCCGGCGCTGTAATGTGATTTTGCTGGTACCACTGAAGCGGGTCTTTCTTGAGGTTGGCGACCATCGGCTCCAGCATATCGTAGATATTGTGCCGGGCGGTCCAGCCCAGGAGTTTCCGTGCGCGCAGTGTGTTGAGCTGGTAGTGGTCGGATGCCATCTTGATCATGAAGGGACGAATAAAGGGTTTCTCTCCCTTGTCAAAATCATCCGGAATAAGGGGTTCGGCCTTTTCCTCCACCCAGGCTCCGGCCTTGGCCACAGGTTCGGGCAAGCTGATGGTGCGCCATTTTTCCTCCCCGTGAATCAGGTAGCCCAGGCGGTTCTGCAAGTCCTGGTAGCCGATGGTTTTCTCCTCGCCGATCAACATGATGTTCTCCCCGGGGAGATGGCGGCGGCGGTCGATGGTGCGCACAAAGGCATTCATCATGTCATCCCGGTGAACGAAAGCCTGGCCGGCGCGGGTGTCACCGGAATAGAGATGGCTTTTCATATCCTCTTCATAGATTCGCGCCATCTGATGGCAGAGAGTGGGTACCGATGTGGTTTCGTCGTACAGGCCGGCGAGGCGCAATATGGTATAGGGCATGCTCGCCTCTTCCCTCACAACCGCTTCGGTTTTGGCCTTTGAAACCGGATAGGCCCACTGTGGCGCGAGGGGCGTTTCCTCGGTTGTCCGGGAGCCTGGTTCGCCCGGCTGGTGAACCAGCATGGTGCTGGAATAGATAAAGCGCTCCACCTCAAAATCCCGCAAAGCCTGCAGCAGGTTCTTCGTCCCCTGCACATTGACCGCATCATAGAGTGGCGATTCTTCCCCGGTAAAATCAAAGTAGGCCGCCAGATGTACCACCGCGGCAATCTGCTGACCGAAATCTTCCTCCACCGATTTCAGCGCCTTTTTTACCGAGGCTTCCGAGGTGAGATCGAATTCATAACTGGCGTCGGTATCAGGGGCGCGAGTGCGGTCGAGGCCGATCACCGTATAGCTGCGTTGCAGTGCGTGGATCAAAGCGCGGCCGATATTGCCGGCGGCGCCGGTAATGATCACAATGGGGTTCCGGGCCGATTTGTCCCCGGTGCTTCTTCGCTGCGCACTCGGCTTCTGGGGGCTGCGTTTTTTAGGCGTTTTTGGGGGTTGATCAGGCATTGGCTGTAAATCCTGGGCGGTGGCTTGAGTCGCTAAAGACGCAAGCAATATGCCACCCACGAAGATAAGAGACGCCAGATTTTTACAGAGATTTTATTGGGTGAAGTTATTGCCGCTGAGATGCTTTCAGTGCTTTCAGAACAGGCAAAAAAAACCCGCCGCGCACAAGGCGACGGCGGGAAAAAAGGTAGACCTGTGATTAAAGGGTATTAATTAGCGATCAAATTCAGGACTGTTTCGGTATTGGCCGTAACCTCGGCGTTGGCGGTGCCGGCGAAGTTCAGCACATCGGCGGCTGCCGGATCATCCTGGTCGGCGTCGCAGGTGTAGGCCAGGGTATAGGAACCTTCGGACAAGAAGCCCACTTCATATTGATATTCACCGCCATCGCCGACCGAGACCAGTGCGCTGGCCAGCGGATCGCTCTCCGCGCCCTGCACATCCGCGGGTGTTGCGTCGGCTCCGCTATACACATAGACGGCGCCGTCATCAATGGTGACATCAGCACACTGCTCGCTCACAAGCGTGGTGTCGACCGTGCCGGCAATGCTGCCCACCACAGTATTGTCGACAATGCGCAGTGCGGGTCGGAGTATGGCGCTCGCCGCGCCGCGCGGATTGGTGATGGATTTGCGCAGGTCGAAGTCGATGGTGAAGTCGGCATTACCGCCGACGGGGACGGTAAAGCCACTGACCAGCTTGAGGCCGGTCTCGCTGCCGCTGGGAATGGCGAGCTCAAGTTGTGAGCCGTCATTCATCCCGATATAGGAATCCACAACACCGTGTTGCGCCGCCACATCCAGCCGTATCCACTGATATTCGCCCGCAGCGACAGTCTCGTCGAGAAGGGGTTCAGAATCAGTGCCTTGCAGGTCGAGCAAATTAATGCTTTTGGCTTCGTCAAACACAAACTCGATAGCTTCCCCACCCCTCGGTTTGATGGCAACACCGGTAAATGTCACCACGACCTCGGTGGCGCTATCCACGGGCGCATCGGTGACGCCCAGGGACAAGCGACCGGTGTTGCCGCCGTCACTGCCGCCGCCGCAGGCCGTCAGGCCGGCAATGGCTCCCATAAGGGCCAGGCTCGCCAAGGGCTTTTTCAGAGCTGCTGAGTGACTTTTGAGTGAGAGTGAAGGTCTGGAGCGGGACATAAAATACCTCGGGCTATCTGGAAATTTAAACGCCGGCAGCTCGAGAGGCCTGCCGGCTACAACAATTTTTACAACAGCTACATCTACAACAACTACATCTATAACAACATCGGTCGAATGCTTTTGATGCGATTCCTTTCACCTCATAATTGACACTATAATCCCAAAATAGACTGTCCTGCGTGATATCTATCACAAAAAATACTGATGTTTTGACGTTATACTGCCAACATGAGCGATAACACCCATCAAGCCCTCTCCAAAGCGCTGTACAAGATGCTGCGGCCTCTGGTGCGCCTGTTGTTGCGGCACGGCATCTGTTACCGCCTGTTTGCCGATATTGCCCGCCATGCGTACGTTGACGCGGCCATGGAAGATTTCGCCATTCCCGGGCGCAAACCCAGCTTTTCCAGGGTTGCGGTTCTGACCGGTATTAACCGCAAGGATATTGCCAAGCTCAAGGAGCGCCCTCATCCCATGGAAGGGGCCGGCCACAATCGCAATCCCAGCGCCCAGGTTATCGACGCCTGGATCGCGGATCCGCGGTTTCACGATTCGCGGGGGCTGCCCGCGGTGCTAGCCATCGACGGCGGGCCGGGAGATTTCACGCAACTGGTTAATGACTACAGCACCGATCTGCCGGTGCGCGCTCTGCTCGATGAGCTGCTGCGCATAGGTGCCGTGGAACGGGTGGCGGAAGGTGTTCGGTTGCTGACGCCGGCCTATATTCCCTATGAAGATGTGGAAGAAAAAATCCGGATAATGGGTACGGCCGCGAAGGATTTGCTGACAACTCTGGACTACAATCTGTCTCCACATACACCGGGTACTTATCTCCAGCGCACAGTTTCATTCAATAACATTCCGGTGGAATTGCTGGAGCGGATCCGCGACCGCAGTCACGCGGAGGGCGAGGATTTTCTGCTAAAAATGAATGAATGGCTGGCTCAGTATGATCGAGACAACAATAAAAATCTTGTTGGCTCGGGTCGGGTCCGCGCGGGTATCGGCATCTACTATTTTGAACACTCACTGAACCAAGACGGCGGAGATCCAAAGCCTCCGACCGCGAGGGATAATTAATGACCTGTTTGGCCTGGGGATCACCGCATTTTTTTCGATGGCTCCGGTTTGGCGCCCGCTCGCTGATGATACCGCTGCTGCTGGCAGCGGTATCCTGCGGCGGCGATTTGCAGACAGCGGGTATCGAAGGCACCGGAGATACCGCCGTGTCGGCGGGTACCGTCACCGGTTTCGGCAGCGTGTACGTCAATGGCATTCGCTTCGATACCAGCAAGGCCCAGGTCGAGATCAATGACAACCGCTTCGCCCGGGAAGGCGACATCGCTCTGGGCATGGTCGTGCGTATCGAGGGGCAGCTTCTGGAAACAGCCGCCATGGGTGTGGCCGATAAAGTTGTTTACGATCCGCTGCTAAAAGGCCCGGTGACCGCCATCAGCGATCTGAACTCGGATACCAAAACGCTGACAATACTGGGGCAGACGGTAACCATCCACAGCGATATTGCGTTCGGCGGCACCTCATTTGAGGGACTGGCGCCAGCGGACAAAATCGAGATCAGCGGTTTTGTGAACGCAAACGGCAGCCTGCTGGCCACGCGCGTCGATGCGATCAGGGGAAGCTCCCAAGGCACGGCTTTTGACGTGGAAGGTCGCCTGGGTAACCTGCTCGACACGACGTTCAAATTGCAGGCGCTGACCGTGGACTACACATCCGCGGATTTTATCGGCGGTGAGCCAGCTGACCTGAAGGATGGTCAATGGGTGGAGGTCGAGGGAAATCAACTGACGCAAGGTGTGCTCACGGCCACAATCGTGCGTTTCGAGGAGCGCGGCCTGGCGGTCCCGCCGGCAACCCAGGTACATCTGGAAGGGCTGATCGGCGATTTTGAATCCTTATCCGCATTCACGCTCAACGGGGTTCTTGTTGATGGGGAAGGCGCCACTATCGAACGCGGCAGCCCCAACCAACTGGCGAGCGGAACCCGCGTTGCCATCGAAGGTACCGCGATGGGTGATAACCGCCTGCGGGCGGACAGAATACGACTGATGCTGCCGAGTAAAATCCGTGTCGCGGGCATGATTGAAACCATCGACAGGATCACCGGCGATTTCAGTGTGCTCGGTGTGGATTTCAAAAGTGATGGTCTGACCGCCTTTGAAGATCGCAGCGCGGTGGCTGATCGCTTTATCAAATCCCGCGGTCTTGCCATTGGCGATTATGTTGAAGTTTACGGGCGTGAGCTGAACGATAGTTATATCGCCACGCGCATCAAACGCCTGGATGGCCAGGGGAGCAACATCAGTCTCGCAGGTCCGGTGACCAACATTCTCAGCGAGGGGATCTTTTCGGTATTGGGCATTACCGTCGACGCCCAGAATCTTCCTGAACCTCCCGCGATAGAGCCCCGTGATCTGGTCCGGGTGACCGGCACCTGGACCAGCAGTAGCAGTGTTGTAGCCACCAGTGTGGAGGTTCTGCCCAAGCGCTAGGCTGCGAAAGGATTCAGCCAGATTGCTGTCCCACAAACTCCGAAGACATGAATTCGGTGTTTACTGTTGTGACCGTCACCAGCATGGATGCTGGTGCAGAGCCTACAGGGATGTATTCACGGTGTGTCACAGCAGTGAATGCCGGATTCATGTCTCCCCCGATGCAATATTACCGATCATTGAATTGCTTGAGCACCGAACTGATCAGATCCACCGGCAGTGGAAAGACAATGGTTGAATTCTTTTCGCCGGCAATGTCGATCAGGGTTTGCAGATAGCGCAGGGTCATGGCATTGGGATTTTTGGACAGCTCTTCAGCGGCCTGGGTCAGACGTGTGGAAGCCTCGTGTTCACCTTCCGCATGGATCACCTTGGCGCGTCGGGAGCGTTCGGCCTCGGCCTGTCGGGCAATAGCCCGAATCATGCTTTCATCCAGGTCGACGTGCTTGATCTCAACATTGCTCACTTTTACGCCCCAGGCATCCGTCTGCTCATCCAGTATGCGTTGAATGTCGATATTGAGCTTGTCCCGCTCCGCCAGCATCTCATCGAGTTCGTGCTTGCCGAGTACCGAGCGCAAGGTCGTCTGCGCGAGTTGGCTGACCGCTTCCTTGAAATGCTCAACGTTGATGATGGCCTGTTCCGGGTCCACCACGCGAAAGTAAACTACGGCATTGACCTTGACCGATACATTGTCGCGGCTGATCACATCCTGGGTGGGCACGTCCATGACCACCGTGCGCAGATCAACCTTTTCCATGGTTTGCAGTACCGGAATGATAATGACCAGACCCGGTCCCTTGACCGACTGGAAACGCCCCAGAATAAAAACCACGCCGCGCTCGTATTCGCGCAGAATGCGAATAGCGTAGAGAAGAAGTGCAATAACAAATACCAGTGCAACGCCACCAAAATAACTAAACATCCGAGTCCTCCTCGATTTTCCCGACCATGAGTGTCAGCCCCTCTCGCGCTTCGATGCGCACCGTCTGGCCAACCTTTAACGGGACATCGCATCGCGCGCG
Source organism: uncultured Cellvibrionaceae bacterium (assembly GCA_964515945.1). Taxonomy (GTDB): domain Bacteria; phylum Pseudomonadota; class Gammaproteobacteria; order Pseudomonadales; family Cellvibrionaceae; genus CAYQQJ01. The sequence continues at coordinate 2,901 of CAZEWY010000130.1, read as the reverse complement.
CCATAACTCCCCGTCTATGCGTACCTGGTAATGGCCCTCGTCCCCAGAAATCACAGGGGCCATTCGACCTACCAAAACCTGATTGCTGGCCCGGCGGGGGATGCGCAGACTGCGCCCGACCATGAGGATGATGCCCAGCACTGCCAATGAGCTGACGGCGGCAATGGCGCCGATCAGCTCCGGTGAAATCATCATGCCGGGAATGTCCGTGTCCATCAGCAGGATAGAGCCCGTGACCAGGGCAATAACGCCGCCAATGCCGAGCACCCCAAAGCTGGGCACAAAGGCCTCCGACACCATGAGTGCGGCACCCACCAGAATTAGTGCCAGGCCCGCATAATTGACCGGCAGCACCTGCAGGGCGTAAAGCGCCGTCAGCAGGGAGATGACGCCGACGACTCCAGGCACCATGGCACCGGGGCTGTAGCCCTCAAAAATCAAGCCATAGATACCAATCAGCAACAGGATATAGGCGACCTGCGGATTGGTAATCAGCGCCAGCAAACGGTTGCGCCAGCTGGGATCGTAATCGACAACCGGCAACCCCTCGAGTTGAAGCTGAAGAGGGCCCGTCGCCATCTGGACCTGCCGACCCTGGGCCTGGGCCAACAGATCCCCGATATCGGCGGCAACGATATCCACGACATTTTTGGCGAGGGCTTCCTCGGCGGTCAAAGTGGCGGCGTTGCGCACGGCCTGTTCAGCCCACTCCGCATTGCGCTTATGGCGGTGCGCCAGCCCCCGTATATAGGCGACGGCGTCATTGACGACTTTGCGCTCCATGGCGGTGGTGCCCTGAGCCTCAGCCTTGTCCTTGTTTTCGTTCTTGTCTTGGGGTGGCTCCTGCTCGCCACCGCCGCCAAGCTGTACCGGGGTGGCGGCACCAAGCGTTGTCGAGGGTGTCATGGCCGCGAGATGGCTCGCGTAAAGAATATAGGTGCCGGCGCTGGCGGCGCGGGCACCGGCGGGGGTGACCCAGGTGATAACGGGAAGCGGAGAAGCCAGAATCCGCTGGATGATATCGCGAGTGGCGGCATCCAGGCCGCCGGGCGTATCCAGGCGGAGCAGAATTGCCTGCGCGCCCGCGTGCTGCGCTTCTTCCATGGCGTGAATCAGGTAATGGGTGGTGGCGGGGCCTATGGCGCCGTCGATACTGAGCTGGGCAATATGTGCCTGAGCGGAGGCTGTAGAGGGAGCGGCATTCGCGGGCGATACCAGCGCCAGTAACGCCAGACTGCTCCAATACAAGACTTGTCTCAGCATCAGCAGACCCTCGGATTTCCAGAAGCCGGGCAAAACCCGATCCAGACAAACGAGAGTACCAGAAACCGCGGCTTTTGTGGGGCGTGCGTCAATCCTCCAGCGGGACCAAGGGGGTCCGGTCGGAGTTCCAGCTTCCGCCCAGGGCTTTATAGAGTTTGACGGCTTCCAGGTGGCGTTGCAGAACGCTCTGGACATACACATCCTGAGCCGAGATCAGGCTGCGCTCCGCGTCCAGCAGCCGGATGAAATCGGCGGAACCCTCTCGATAGAGCAAATCCGCAAGCTCGTAGGATTCCCGTGACAGCGCCAGACGCCGTTGCTGTAGCGCCTGGTCTTCCGAAAACTGGGCCAGGTTCACCAGGCTTTTCTGCACGTCACTGACCGCTGTGAGAAGCGTCTGATAATAATTCAGCAGAGCCTCTTCCTGTGCCGCCAGGGTGCGCCGATATTCATTGCGGTTGCGACCGGCATCAAACAGCGGCGCGGCCAGACTGGCGGCCAGGGAGGCGGCCTGGCTAACAGGATTGCCGATGAACAATTGGCTGGCGTTGGCACTGGCAGTGATGCGCAAACTGGGGAAAAAGGCCGCGCGGGCAGCATCCACACTGGCGTGAGCCGCCATAAGCGCGGCTTCGGCCTGTCGCACATCGGGGCGTCGCTGCAACAGATCGGCGGGCTGGCCAGGGGAGATCCCCGGCAGTTCAATATTCTTGAGGCTGTGCCCGCTCAGTTGCAGGCTACCCGGTTGTTGGCCCAACAACAGATCCAGTGCATAGGCGATCTGCTTGCGGGAATTGCGTAAATTATTGATGCGCGCCTGCTGGGCAATCACCGAAGTCTGCTGTTGCACCAGTTCCAGCCGCGAAGCGCCGCCTTCCCGGAATTGCAGCTCGAACAACGCCAGTAACTGCTCGGCATTGGCCAGGCTCTCCTCGGCGAAACGCAGGCGGTCACTGGCGGCGAGATATTGAAAATAGCTGCTGGCGACCTCGGCCTGAAGTGACAGGGCGAGGGCGTGATAGCCAAAACCGCTGCGGGCCAGGGCAGCCTCGGCGGCGTCGGTGCCGGCGCGCAGTCTCCCCCATAAATCCACTTCATAGCTGGCACTGAGACCGAACCTGTCGCTCTCGGTTTGTGTTGTATCACTATCATCCTCCCACCGCCGGTTCCCGCTGGCTGAATAGCTGGCGTCCAACTGTGGAAAGAGCGTGGCCCTGCTCGACGACAGACGCGCCCGCGCCTGCTCAATACGTTGCACGGCAGCGCGCAGATCAAAATTTGCCTGCATGGCCTGTTCAATCAGTCCATTCAATTCACCGCTGCCGAATCGGGTCCACCAGTCGCCGCTGGTGATTGCGCTGACCGCGCTTATGGGAGCCCCCGCTGTTGAAATCATTGTTGTAGAAACCAGAGGATTCTGCCAGTGTTCGGGTAGCAGAGGCTCGGTCCGTAGCTGGGGAGCTTGCGCGGCGCAGCCTGTCATCAGCAGAGTCGACAGTATCAGAGCCCGGGGCCGAGGGAAAAAGTCTTTCATGCTTTCTCTATCCTTATTACTCAAGTTTCGGAGTTCAATAACTCCATACTAACGCTTGGCATACAGTGAGGTTCGATTTGGGGTAGGGCTTTCTGGAACCCTCA
>CAZEWY010000129.1:0-10364 GCA_964515945.1 uncultured Cellvibrionaceae bacterium | reverse complement strand
GTTTACCACGGCAATTCCTCGCCAGAACATGGCTGCGGTGCTACCCGCTCGGTCCGTGCCCAACCCTTCACCTGGACTGACGAAGGCTTACCCTTCTTTGGCGAGCCGGTTTCCGAGGACACCAAGGTTCAGGTGCCTTCCGGCGAAGATGGCCCATTGATTACCGAGGTCCAGGGCGCGGCCTTTAAGCTGGTGAGCCGCAGCGCGGACAGCTGTTTGGCCGCTGATGGCGATCTGGCCAATAGCTGCGACAGCAGTGCCAATCAATGGGTTCTGGATCCGACCACTGATGGCTATATTCGTCTGGCTAATCCGGAAACCGAAAAATTCCTCGGCTTTGCAAACTGCGACAGCGACGAAAGTCTTCTCCAGCAATCCGCCTGGATGAACAGCGCCTGCCAGCAATGGCGGTTGCAGCCAACCACCGATGGTTGGTGGCAGTTGATCAACCGCGACAACGGCAAATCTCTCAATGTCTGCAAGTCTGATGAAACCGTCGACTGTGATCAGTGGCGATTGCAGCCCGCTCAGGCCGTGGCGCTGTCCAGCGCCCAGAGCGGCAGAGTTGTTGAAGTGGCGACGTGTTCCACCAAGCAGGGTGCCAATATTGCCCAGCGCGAATGGGATTACCAGGACTGTCAGAAATGGCAGTTCAGCCATGTCGACAATGGCTACTACCAACTGTCACCGCTTCACGCCCCCGACGCCTGCATGGCCGTTGCCAATGACGCAGTGGTTCCAGGGGCCAATGTCGAACAGGGGTCCTGCACGTCACCGAGCAGCCACTGGCGCCTGGACCTGTTGCCGGGCGGCGGCGTGAACCTGATAAACCGGCCGAGTGGCATGGCGCTGAATCTGGCGAGCTGTGGTTTGGCGGACGGCACCAATCTCGCTTTGGCCCCCGTCATGGATTCGATTTGCCAGCGCTTTCATTTGCGCGCAGCGAAATAGAAAAACTCGTATAACCAAGGCGGAAAAGCCATGCGCCTTCCGCCAATATTCCAACAAAAACACACTAGAGGGAGTCACCGATGAAAATTTTTCCACGTTATCTCAAGTCGCTATTGCGCATACCCTTGCCGGCACTTCTCGCCGCTGGTATCGCCCTGCCAGTCCTGGCGGATTCCTCACCGGTGTCAGTTGCCATAGAAATTCAGGCAGACGAGCCCGGTGCCACCATCAACCCCAATATCTATGGCCAGTTTGCGGAACATCTGGGCAGGGGTATCTATGAAGGTGTCTGGGTAGGGGAAGATTCACCCATTCCCAACACCAATGGATTTCGCAATGATGTCATAGCTGCCCTGAAGAAAATGCAGGTGCCTCTCATACGCTGGCCCGGCGGCTGCTTTGCCGATGAATATCACTGGCGCGACGGTATAGGCCCGCGCGATCAGCGCCCGGTGAAAGTGAACACTCACTGGGGTGGCGTGGAGGAAACCAACGCCTTCGGTACTCATGAATTCTTCCAACTGGCGGAAATGCTCGGCGCTGATACCTACATCAACGGCAACCTGGGTACGGGCACCCCGCAGGAAATGGCGGAATGGCTCGAGTACATGACCTCCGATACCACCTCCACGCTGGCCAATTTGCGCCGCAAGAACGGTCGGGAAGAGCCCTGGGATGTAGATTTCTTTGGCATAGGCAATGAAGCCTGGGGCTGCGGCGGCCATATGCGTCCGGAATATTACGCGGATCTCTATCGCCGTTACGCCACCTTTTTGAAAGCGCCCCGCGGACATGAACCGCAATTTATCGCCAGCGGCGGCACCGGCGACGACACCGAATGGACTCAGGTACTCTCCTCGCTCATCCACCGCAAAATGGACGCAATCAGTTTCCATTACTACACACTGCCTACCGGTAAATGGGATGAGAAAGGCAAATCCACCGGCTTCGGTGAAGACCAGTGGATTTCCACTTTGGCGAATACCCTGCGGATGGAAAAATTCATCGAGGACAATGTTGCCATACTGGAAGAAAATGATCCCGAGAACGACATCGGCTTTTTTGTGGACGAGTGGGGCACCTGGTATGACCCGGAACCGGGCCGTGAGCCGGGTTTTCTGTATCAGCAAAACACCATACGTGACGCCGTGGTTGCCGCCGTTAACTTCAACATCTTCCACGCTCACGCCGACCGTGTACGCATGACCAATATCGCGCAGATGGTCAATGTATTGCAGGCGATGATTCTCACTGATAAAGAGAAAATGTTGCTGACGCCGACCTACCATGTGTTCGAAATGTACGCTCCGTTCCAGGATGCGACTTCGCTGCCGGTTGATTTCGATAAATCCCCCGAGTACGAGTTTGAAGACTATTCCGTGCCTTCGGTCAGCGCATCGGCCGCCCGCGGTGAGGACGGCAAGCTCTACCTGGCGCTGACAAACCTGGATCCCAACCGCGCAGCTAGCGTAACCACCCGCGTCGATGGTGCGGATATTACAAGGGCAAAAGGTCGTGTGCTGACTGCAACGGCCATGGATGCCCACAACACTTTCAACAATCCGAACGTGGTGAAGCCAGAGCCTTTCGAAGCCCAACAAAAGAATGGCAAGCTGCAGTTCATACTGCCGCCGAAGTCTGTTGTTGTGGTAGCTGTTGAATAAGCTTCGTTCTTTTCTTTAAACATCACAGAACCCCCGGCACTTGTCGGGGGTTTTTATTTCTAGCTATACCCCGCACGTCCCTGGCAGCACCAAATAATATACTTCTTTCCCGACATTCGTTGTTTCCGAGGCAAGAAGAACTACATGAAGCAACCGAGGTGATTCGGGGAAGGCTTTTCGAAACCGTCACGAGAGGGACCTCGTGGCGGAGCCCCCATGGATGGGTTCACGGCGTTTTCGAAAAGCCTTCCCCGAAGCGCCTGGGAACTATCTTACGAAGACATTCGATATATAGGTTCGGCAGCCTCATGAGGGGGGTAGAGCAACGCAGGGGCAGTTGTCGAGACCTCGTGGGCCAAGGGAAGAGAAGAGATGACTAGAGGAAAATAAAACCGCCAGCCACGGACGTGGCTGGCGATAGAGCGGCTTTTTACCAGAAGCGGATGTAGATCGCGACGATAATACCGATAATAATTACCGTGTGGATAATATCCCACTTGTCGATACTGGCCCGTATTTCAGCCTTTTGTTCCGCGCTGATAGAGCCGTAAGTCAGACCGGAAATCTTCTCGGGATCAGCTTGTTTGGTAAAGAAGCTGGTTACTACCACAATGATAAATACCGCGGCGAAAAGCCAGGAACAGTAGTACAACCAGTTCATATCGACGAGCATAAAGAGCAGGCCATCCGGTGATAGTGAACCTTCACACAGTTCAAGCACCAGTCGCAGCATGCCCAGCACGAACCCCGAAACCAGCCCGACGAAACCGGCGGTGGGGGTGATGCGCTTGGAAAATACGCCCAGGAAGAAAACAACGGCAATACCCGGTGCAATCATCGACTGTACAAGTTGCAGGTACTCGTAGAGTACGTCGGCAATCATCTGCATCACGGGAATCCAGACGATACCCAGTACTACCACCACGACGGTTGCGATTCTACCCACGTTCAACAGATGTGTCTCGGTCGACTCGGGCTTGAACTTTTTATAGAAATCGATGGTGAACAGGGTGGCCGATGAGTTGAACAGCGATGCCAGCGAACTCATCAATGCGGCGACAAGGCCGGCAATGACCACACCCTTGATACCTGCGGGCAAGAGTTCCGACACCAGCGTTGCGAACGCCTGGTCCGGGCTGTCCAGCGAAATGATGCCCTTCACATCCAGGGCATAGGCGATCATGCCGGGGAAAAGGAAGATGAACACGGGCAGCAGCTTGAGATAACCGGCGAAAATGGTACCGCGCCGCGCCGCCTGGATGCCCTTGGCCGAGAGTACCCGCTGAACGATATATTGGTCGGTACACCAGTACCAGAAACCAATAATAAACGAGCCCATCATCACACCCAACCAGGGGAAATCCGGATCGCTCAGGGGGCGGATCAGGTTCATTCTGTCGCCGTTGATGCGCTCGAGTTCATCGAAGCCGCCAACCAGGTTGAGCCCCGCAAACAGGATAACCACAGAGCCAATGATGAGCACCGGGGTCTGTAGAACAGAGGTCAACATAATCGCTTTCATGCCACCGAGCACCGTATAGATCCCCGTAATAATGACCAGCCCCATTGCGGCGATCCAGAAGAAGTCAATCCCCCACATGGTATCGATGCCCAATACTGTCTGCAGCACCACGCCGCCGGCGTAGACCGTGACAGAAACCTTGGTGAGCACGTAACTGACCAGTGAGATAAATGACAGAAAGGTGCGCGATGCCGGTGAGTAACGGCGTTCCAGGAACTCCGGCATGGTGTAGACCTTGCTGCCCCAATAAAAGGGAGCAAAAATCCAACCCAGCAGAATGATGATCCAGGATTGCAGTTCCCAGTGGGCCATGGCCATCCCGGACTCCGCACCGGCGCCCGAAAGGCCCACCAGATGCTCGGAGCCGATATTCGACGCAAATATCGAGGAGCCAATGAGTATCCAGCCGGCGTTGCGTCCAGCCAGGAAGTAGTCCGACGTGTCGTCGTCCTTTTGCATCATCGACCAGACGACAATGGCCAGTAGTAGAACAAAAAAGCCGGACAAAACCATCCAGTCCAGCGAGCTAAATTCGATCATAAGTCATTAACCTCATTTATTATGGATATCAGGCGCCAACTGACTGCGGCAGAGGATCACTGTGGGCTTACGCGTCACCAATGATTCCAAGTCCGGTTGGACTTCGGCAGGAGCACCTGACTCTCGTTCTCGTCCCTCAGATACCATTGAACGCATAGGGTTCGGATGGATGCAGCGGAACGTCTCCCCTAGCCGGATTGGGATCCGACGCTTAACGATATTATAGTATTATAATTTAGCCGAAATTGTCACAGCTTCTTTGATCCAGGAATCAAAAAATTCGGTAAGAAAGGCCAATATTCCGGCTACTCGCCTAAATACGGGCTTTTCGATTCCGCAATGTCATTGCTTCTGGTTGGGGCTCAAGCGCTATCCGTCATTTTGATCGGACAGTTAATGTGCTAAAATTTGCCAGTTGTCGCAAGAATGTGTGGTTATCGGAGCAATTCACGTGTAAATTTCCTCTGAATGGCTGATGCCTCGCGCCACTGCGGCGGGCAAAGCGAAGGGCGCGATGTTTTTATCGACCGATAACACCATTTATATTATAATTAATACCAATTAGTCTGATCATTGGAATCCCAATTGTGAGTGACTATTGTTTAAAAACTTCTATAAGACACAACTTCTACCCGAGCGAAGGATATGGCCGTTTTCGACAGGAACTTCAATCTATCACAGCGAATGACGCAGGAACTGGGGCGATCCATCGTTTGTGGTGTTTACAATAAAGATGGCGGTCTTCCCACGGAGGCCGATTTGTGTGAGCAGTTCGGCGTGAGCCGCAGCGCGGTGCGGGAAGCGGTCAAGATGCTTGCCGCCAAGGGTTTGATTTCCAGTCGGCCCAGGCAGGGAATCCGTGTGCTTCCCGAGGAAAGCTGGAACATCTTTGATCCGGATCTGCTGAAGTGGTCCCTGGAGAGCAAGCCTTCCCTGAAGGTGTTGCAGGAATTTCTGCAAATGCGTATTGCCATAGAGCCGGAAGCGGCGTCCCTGGCGGCAAAATACGCGGATCAGGATAATATAGATGCCATCGAGGCGGCCCTGGATCACATGCGCAACCCGGCAAATGATGAAGAGGCGCTGGAGGCCGATATCGCCTTTCACGTGGGCATCCTTTATGCCAGTAGAAACCGGTTCTATATCCGCCTGCGCGACTTTACCCAAACTGCCCTGCGGGTGAGTATTAGCCATACCACCACTATCAAGGATAATTACGAAGGCGTCATCGAGGACCACACCAAGGTGTTCAATGCGATAAAGAATCGCAACCCCGAGCGTGCCAAGAATTCCATGCTGCTGCTCATCGATGAGGCGTTGAATTTCATCGAGCAATTGCTCGCCAAAGAGGATCTGTCCTGACAACAGGTCCTGAATGATGTAGATGTTCAGATCTCTTTCCCGTGGCTGAGAGTACCTCTCCGTCATGTTTCTTTTGTCGCCGTGGTCGCCCCTGCCCATCGGCCCACCTCCTGACTTTCGTTCCCCGCGTTTGATTGCGAAAAGGCATTTCAAGCTCTGGTTGATCAATATATAAGATAATTAAGATTAGATGGTAAGGTTTAACCTTCGCCGAAGCGCGAGAGACTAATCCCCGTATGGCTCGATGACCATTAAATAAATGTGAACAAAAACAGTATGTTACATATAGATTCATGTCCGGCGCTGTACAAGTCTCATACATCCGATATATAATATATTTAACGGTCTCAGGAGCCATTGGGGACTGCTTCCCGTTGGATGAACCAACGAGAAAGCAGGCGAGAATAAATCCCGGCACCGCCAAAAAGGGAATTGAGGGCCACAAAGATAAATAAAGGGGCCACTATGAAGCTTGAAAATGACGCCCAGAGCAAAACGTACAGCGACAAAGGTTGTAGTACTTTTCCGGCTGCGGACAAGTTCGCCGAATACAAGGTTCCACTGCGCAATTACTTTTTAAAGCGCGTTAACACTGCTGAGGAAGCTGAAGATCTTGTGCAGGAAGTATTTCTGCGCTTGCTCAAGCGCAATGTGAGTGATCAAATCGACAGCCTCGACTCTTATCTCTTCCAGGTAGCTGCCAATACCTACAAGGATTGCCTGCGCTACCATGCCACGCGGGGCGAGGGTCAGCACTGTTCACTGGAGGATGCCCCTGAGCCGCGTTCGGAAATATCCACGGAACGCGTGGTGATCGCCAAACAGTCCCTGAATCAGCTCGAAAAGGAGCTGGACAATCTTCCCGAACGCACCCGTGACATCTTCGTCATGCGTGCTATTCAGAATCGTCCTTATGCAGAGATCGCCAAGGTAATGGATATTTCGACACGTGCCGTCGAAAAGCATACCGCAAAGGCACTTGGTATTCTGGGCGAGGCAATAGCCTATTAGGGTCTGAGTAGTTGTTTCATTTCTATTTCTCGGGTGGGGCTTTAACGGCGCGATTCGGATTTGATCCGCTTTCGGGTATACATCGGGGATCGCCTTCTATCCGTTTATTGGTTTCTTCGCTGAGACGCGCTATTTCCGGGCTATCGGCAAGGGTGCGGAGAAGCGAGAAAACCCGCTCCACTTTCGAGTAGGCTTCAGCGTTGGCTGGCGCTTTCAGCCAGCGGCGATGGGTCTCGAGAGTCGCCTCGTCGACAGCCTCGGGCTGCATGCGCTCAAACCACTGGAGTGCGGCGAGTTCAACGTCGTTGCTGTCCGGATCGTCGTAGTTCATGAAAATTACTCTCCTGCCGCTCGGTTACCCGGCAGCGCGTGGGGGTGCTCCTTGAGGGCATTTACGCCCTCTTCCGTTATATCGAGCAAACTAAAGACCTCTATGAGCCTTTAAAGCAACTGCCTTCGGGTGCGATTCCAGAATCGTTTCGAGTTCTTCGACAACTTTGGGTTTTTGACGGGCGATGTTCTCGGTCTCCAACGGATCATTGAGCAGGTCGTAGAGCTCGTAGATCGCCTCGTCCTCTGGGCTCTTTTGCCAGCGTACCATGCGGTACTGCGCCGTGCGGATCGCGAGGCCCAACACCCCGGCATGTGGAAAGGCGTGATAGGCGTGATCGCGAACGCGCGCCTTTGGGTCTTTCAGAACGGGCACCAGGCTCTCACCATCAATCGGTTGGGGTGTCTGTGGTTGAGGAAGCCCCGCGAGTTCGACCAGGGTCGGATAGATATCGACGGTCTCAGCCAATTGACCGCTACTGACCCCATGTTGCATGCCTGGGGCTGCGATGATCAGAGGGATGTGTGTCGCCTGTTCAAAATTCGTGTGTTTGGTCCAGATGCCGTGGTCGCCGAGGTGGAAGCCGTGGTCACCCCAAAGTACGACGATGGTGTCGTCAGTCAAGCCGTAACGGTCAAGCGCATCCAGTACGCGGCCGACTTGAGCATCCATGTAGCTCATGCTCGCGTAATAACCATGAATCAGCTTGCGCTGTAGCGCCTCATCATAATATTCCTTGTCTTCGGGAATCGGGAAATACTGGGTAATTTCCCCGCGGCGCTTGCGGCTGATTTTCGGCGCGTTTTTAGGGTGCCGCTGGAATTTTGCCAGCTCAAATTGCTTGGGATCATAAAGGTCCCAGTATTTTTTGGGTGCCGAAAAAGGCATGTGAGGGCGGGCAAAGCCGACGGCCATGAAAAATTTATCCTGGGGATTCTTGGCCGCTTTTTTCAAACGGTCAATCGCGATGCCCGCGACGCGGCCATCAGCATAAGCTTCATCCAATACGTCAGGTGATTCCCAGGCGGCACCGCGCGGCAGTTGCTTGTTGGGTACGCCAGTGTCGACATTGCCAAAAAAAGCTTCTTCGCGGGTGAGCTGTCTGTGCGTACTCTCCGGTAACAAATATTCGATGACTTTCTCCTTATGGTGGGTGAGAGTCCACGAAGCTTCGTCGTTGTGGTTGCCGTGGCCAATATGGTAGACCTTGCCCATGCTTTGGCTGATATAACCATTATTTTTAAAATGTTGAGGCAGAGTAACCGCGTCAGGATAAACATCTCGGAAATCGGTACCAAAATTGTAGAGGCCGGTGGAGGTCGAGCGCGACCCGAGCATCAGGTTGTAGCGCGAGGCCATGCAAACGGCCTGGTTTGCGTAGGCGTTTTCGAAACGAACACCACGCGCGGCGAGCGCGTCGATATTCGGTGAAATAGCGATGCTATCGCCATAGCTGCCGAGAGCGGGTTTTAAGTCGTCGACCAGTATGAGCAACACATTAGGTCGCTTTTCGGTCGCGGCAGTTTCAACTGTCGAGGCAATGCTCGGCAGCGCAAGACTGGATAGAATCAGTACTGCGAGACGGCGCAAGAGTGTGTTTGATATTAAGGTTGACGTGCAGCACCAAAGACTACCAACCATGATGGATTTCCTCATCTTTCAGGGGTTCGTTAACAAAAAAAGCCACTGATTTCTCAGTGGCTATTAAAAGATAAAAGCATTTTAGCGCTTAAAATCTCGCGCGAATCCCCAGTGAATAAGAACGCCCCGGAGATACGATGCGCTCGGGATATCCAGACACTCTTGGATCAACACCTTCAAACAGGTACTGATACTGATCCAGAGTTTCATCCGTGATATTCGTCGCACTGGCGATAACCTTGAAGTGTTTGTTGATGTCGTACTGGAACGTCATATCCAGGCGACCGTCAGGCGTCTCCTGATAGGAGCGACGACCGGGGCGGGTGAACCCGCTGGTTTTGCGCCATGCCAGACGAACGGCCACCGGGCCTTGCTCGTAGTATGGAATCACATTGTATATCTCCTCACTGACACCACCCGCAGGTATGGAGAATACGCGGGTACCCACACCCCGAGTGTCTTCCAATGCATCCGTGTCATTGAACGACGCGTTCGCTGTGATACCGAAGCCCAGACCAAAATAGTGATTGTAGGCGAATTCCAGCCCTTGGAAATCGTAGGTGGTATCCGCATTGATTTGCCTGTTGATCAGCGTCGGTACCTGAATGGTTTCACCTGTTGGGTTACCGTCCACGTCCACTTCAGCCGCAGGTGTGGTGGCGTTCACCAATTCACGTGTGAGGAACGCTTCTACCTTCTTGAAGTAATAGGCCGCTGTCAATGAAACGTCGTCGTTGACGTACCACTCAAGAGAAAGGTCGTACTGATCGGCAAAGAAAGGATCCAGCTCCGGTGACTTGGGCGTTAGCCTCAGGCTTTCCGGCTGATCGGCGTCAACGTTGGTGTCGCGTGTCGGGATCAAATCCGTCAGCAAGGGCCTTGAAATCGTCCGCGCTGCGGCCGCTCTCAGATAGAGGTCCTCTCTCAGTTCAACAGACAGGTTGAAAGATGGCAAGACTTTGGTATAGGAATGGCTACCGGTATTCGCCTGCAGGTCATTGCTAACCCCCCCGAAAGCGAAGGAGTCCGTCTCTGCATCGTAATAGGCCGTCAGGTTATCAAGCAGAACGCTGTACCCGGAAGCTTCCACATCCGTCGAAACGACACGCACACCGGCATTACCACTGTAGTAAAAGCCCGCCAGAGTGCTGGCAAAGTTAAGCTGCGCATATAACGCCGTCGTATCTTCGGAAAGCTCATAGGTGTTCGGCAAGTCGAAAGAATTCAACTGTTCCTCGAAAGCAAAACTTGCAGGCCGGTCGGCGCGCTCAAATTCATCGAAGGCGCGTTGAATCAGTGCGGCCTCATCCCACTGTGGCCAGTACGGTGTGTAGTCCAGGCC
>CAZEWY010000128.1:9515-10436 GCA_964515945.1 uncultured Cellvibrionaceae bacterium | reverse complement strand
CGTTGTCGGTGAGGTTCTTCCAGGTGCCGGCCACGCCGGGTACTTCCGCCTGACCGCCGAGCTTGCCCTCGGTGCCCACCTCGCGGGCCACACGGGTCACCTCCGCGGCAAAGCCATTCAACTGATCCACCATGATGTTGATGGTGTTTTTCAGTTCGAGGATTTCGCCCTTTACGTCCACCGTAATTTTGCGCGACAGGTCGCCCCGGGCAATGGCGGTGGCCACCTCGGCGATACCGCGCACCTGGTCCGTCAGGTTGGCGGCCATCACGTTCACATTGTCGGTCAAATCCTTCCAGGTACCGGCCACCCCGGGCACAATGGCCTGGCCGCCCAATTTCCCCTCGGTGCCCACTTCGCGGGCCACCCGCGTTACTTCCGACGCGAAGGAGCGGAGCTGGTCCACCATGGTGTTGATGGCTTCCTTCAGTTGCAGAATTTCGCCGCGCGAATCCACGGTAATTTTTCGCGAGAGGTCGCCGTTGGCCACGGCGATGGTCACTTCGGAAATATTGCGCACCTGATCGGTGAGGTTGTTGGCCATGGAGTTTACGTTGTCGGTGAGATCCTTCCAGGCACCGGACACACCCTTTACCTTGGCCTGACCGCCGAGTTTACCCTCGGCGCCCACTTCGCGAGCCACCCGCGTCACTTCGGAAGTGAACACGTTCATCTGTTCAATCATTTTGTTGACGATCTGTGCCGAACGCAGGTATTCGCCCTGAAGTTCGCGACCTTCCACTTCGAGAGGGATGGTCTGGGAGAGATCGCCCTTGGCCACGGCGGCAATACTGCGCGTGACTTCCGTGGTTGGCCAGAGCAGGCCGTCGATCAACGTGTTAACGGAATGTTCCATGGCGCCCCAGCTTCCGCGTCTGCGGTCACAGCGCATACGCTGCCGCGTCTTGCCTTCGTAGCCCA
>CAZEWY010000128.1:0-9505 GCA_964515945.1 uncultured Cellvibrionaceae bacterium | reverse complement strand
CGTTCCAGTTCGCTCGCCACCTGACTGTTGGCGGAGACTATTTCGTTGAAGGTATCGGCAATCTTGCCTTCGATACCTGTCCAGTTGCCGGGCAACCGCACCGAAAAATCACCGTCGCGCATGGCCTGTAGGGCAGCCAGCAACGTGCTGGAATCATATTCTTCGCGGGTGTTATTTTGCGACTCTTTGGTTGTGCGGTTGGTGCGCGGGGAGGGCATGGTTTTCTTAACCTTGGCTGATGGTTTCCGAGAGGTATTTTTTGTTGCGCGGTCGTGAGTCGGGGTGTCGGTCGCGCCATCTTCCTGAATAGTCACTTATCGTTATCTCCCAGGTCCAGTTATATTTTTTCAAAAGAGCTGTCCCTGCCGTGTGGCTAAAAATTCATCAATATTTCTTTGGCACTGATTCCAACATTTTTACATGGATGAAGACTCCAGGCTAGGCTGAATCGTGGAATAAGATGGTTTCCAAGGCAGAATAATGTTACAAGCGTCACGGTTAGGGAATCTTCTCCCGTGCTCTTGCATCCATAACGGGAACGAGTCGACGGAAAAGGGAGGCAAGGTAGATTAGGGCGTCAGATTTTAAATGGAACTGGGCCACCTTGATCATTCATGCTCTTTGTCATGTACAAAGAATCAACCGGCACAAAAAACGAACAGTAAAAAAACCATGAAAAGGCATTCCATGATATCCAGATACATTTTCTCTACAGTTTTATGTCTCGTCGTTGCCGCATACAGTTCCTGGGGTCTTGCGAATGACAAGAGCTTTGCCTGGCCGGACGGCGCCAGGGCCGCTGTCAGTCTGGCCTATGATGACGCATTGAACTCTCAACTGGATGTCGTCATACCGGCGCTGGATAAATATGGCTTCAAAGGCAGTTTTTATGTGCCTGTTGCGCGACCAGCGCTGACAGAACGCCTGGCCGAGTGGCGGAAGGTCGCACAAAACGGACACGAGTTGGGCAACCATTCGATTTTTCACCAGTGCGACGGGACACTGCCGGGTCGCGAGTGGGTGCCGGCACACCAGGACCTGCAAAAAATTACTGTTCAGCAAATGCGTGATCAGGTGATGGTTGCCAGCAGCATGCTCTACGCAATCGATGGCAAGAGCGAACGAACCTATACGGCGCCCTGCGGTGATACGGTGGCGGGGGATGGAAATTATATTGAGGCTATCAGGGAAGATTTCGTTGCAATCAAACTTATCGGCGAGGGCGTAACGCCCGACATGGAAAAGCTGGACCCCTACGCCGTCGGCGTCACGGCACCCGCGGGAGTGTCGGGAAAGCAACTCATTGCCATTGTTGAGGAGGCTGCCGCCAGGGGAACCATGGCGAATATCACTTTTCACGGCGTCGGCGGTGATTATCTCACGGTGTCCAGGAAAGCCCATGACGAACTCCTGGCCCATCTTGCCAAACATCCGGACATCTATTGGGTGGATACCTTTATCAATATCATGAGATATGTCCGGAACAAATCGGATTCCTGAACGCTGCTTCAGGGTTACGGCTCAGCAACAACCCCATTGGGCTGAAATTTTTTCAAACGTTTTTGCTCTCTTGCCTGCAAGAAGAAGTTTGCCAGACTGTTTTTCTGGAAGAGGTACAGGAATAAAAGTTTTAAATATCAGTGAGTTATGATGAGGATCTAATTATTACGGAAGATCTCAATATGCCATTTTTTCCTATAAATGCTGTCCTGGCGTGGAATGTGCTTAACCTAGGGAAGAAAAACGTGCCATAACTGGTATAATGCCCATTTCCTGGTGAGACTCCTGACGTGAATTCAATCGAATCCAAGCCGCAAACCCATGGCGAGGTTTCCGCGGAAGCCATTTTTGCTGCCCCCGCGGACACTGTCTGGCGCCTGCTGTCCAGCCTTGAGCGGTGGCCGCAGTGGAAAAAGCATATCAAGAGAATCCATGTGGCGGGGCCCCACAAGGCCGGTACCCGGTTTGTTAGTACCGGTCGTCGTACAACCACCTCCGAACTGCGGGAGGTGGTGTCCTCGAAGCGACTGGTCTGGTCGGGCAAGGCATTCGGCCTTCGCGCCGTACATACGTGCGAGCTCAAGGCGTTGAACAATTTCACCTATGTCCGCACCACGGAAACCTTTGAAGGGCCGCTGCCGTCCATATTCCCCCGTCTGATGCAGAAGAAAATGTCCAGAGAGCTGGAACAGTCTCTCGCGGATCTCAAGCTCGAGCTGGACAATTTAAAGAAAGAAAGCCGCCCCGAATCCCCAGGCCCAGCAGATCCCCTTCAGGTGGCGGCCCGATCCATCAACTGAGTCCATTCGCACTGGAACATTCCGGTATCTCCCATGTCGATTATGGAGGCTTCAACCGACCAGTCACAGAAGGAGACCAGACCATGGCCAATGTACCTACGCCGAATGAGAACTACGATGTTGTGAGTGTGCTCTACCATTTGTTACAGAGCGCCGATACGCTTGAGAAGTACTGCGACGATGCCGAGGCCGTGACTGACCAGTTTCTTGTCTACAGAAAGTGGGACGCCTTTAAATAGCAAATAATTCAAGAGCTTATGCGGCACCCGGAAAAAGGTGCGATACCGGCTTGCCATCATGGATAAGTAGGATTTACCCTAAGAAACTCAAACGGAGCTATTTATCGGACGAGGTCGGCACGGGACCATATAAAAATAACCTGTTAACGACTTGCTCACAGTGCATTGGATGCATTCATCAATCACAATAATAACGGTAAATATTATGAAATCTTTAACTCTGTTCAAAAGGTGCGTCCTCACCTTGTTGAGCTGCAGTGCAGTTGCAGCACTATCAACCACCGCGCAGGCCGTGGTCTATCAGGCAGAAGACTACAGCGCCTACAATGACACCACCGCAGGCAACACCGGAGGCGCCTACAGAAGTGACGGCGTCGACATCGAGGTCACCTACGATAGCAGCGGGTCCTACAACGTGGGCTGGATCGACGCCACTGAATGGCTGGTTTATCCCAATTTGTCCATCCCCTCATCCGGCAACTACACCATCCGCATGCGCGTCGCCAGTCCCAGCGGGGCCACGGCGTCCGTGGACCTGAACGCCGGTAGTATTCAGCTGGGTAACTTCAACATAGGCGCGACCGGTGGATGGCAAAACTGGACCACGGTTTCAAAAACCGTCTATATCAATGCAGGCAACTACAGCCTCGGCGTTTTTGCCCAAACCAGTGGCTGGAACTTCAACTGGATTGAAGTGGTTTCCGCCGGTGGCGGTGGAAGCGGCAATGTAACCGTATATCAACATTGCAACTACAACGGCTGGTCAACAGCTTTGAATGTCGGCTCCTACAATCTCGGCGCCCTGATGTCGCGCGGCTTCATCAATGACGATGCCTCGTCACTCCGTGTTGCTCCGGGTTATGAGGCGGTGCTCTATGAACATGACAATTTTGCAGGTGCCTCGATCGTTATTGGCAGCGACAGCAGTTGCCTGGTCGGCGCCGGTTGGAATGACCGTGTGTCATCGATGGTTATTCGCGCCGCTGGCGGTGGCGGTGGTGGTGGAACTGGCTTCTCAGCGGTAGTCAGCGAAGCCCAGTTCAATCAGATGTTCCCCAATCGCAATCCCTTCTACACATACGCGGGTCTGGTTGCGGCCACGCATACCTATCCGGCTTTTGCGGGCACGGGCGACATGACCACCAAAAAGCGTGAAGCCGCAGCAGCGCTGGCAAACTTCTCCCATGAAACCGGCGGCTTTGTATACGTCACCGAAATTGCCAAGAATGAATACTGTGGTGATTGGGATGGCAACCCCAGCACGTGCCCCTGCGAGCCCGGCAAGCGCTACTATGGCCGCGGCCCGATTCAGCTGAGCTGGAACGGTAACTATTGCGCCGCCGGCGCCGCCCTGGGCATGGATTTGCGTCGCTATCCGGAAGTGGTTGAACAGAATCCCACCGTCGCCTGGCAGACATCCCTCTGGTTCTGGATGACCCAGTCCGGCGCCGGATACTGGCCCGCGCACACCTCCATGGTGAACAACTATGGCTTCGGTGAAACCATCCGCACCATCAACGGCGCGCTCGAGTGCAACGGCGGTAACCCCGCGCAGGTGCAAAGTCGCATCAATGAATACCAGCGCCTGATCAATATTCTCGGCACAACGCCTGGCGGCAATCTCGGCTGTTAATACGGGAATAACCCAGTGGAACAAGCCCCCGCACTGTAAAGTGCGGGGGCTTTTTTTGTGTGAAATTCCTTGTCGGGTTACGCTGCGCCCTACGCGGAACACCGTTTATGGTTTCGTAGGTGGGGATTAGCGGCGCAGCCGCGTAACCCGACATGGAATTCTATGAAATGCGAGGCCTGGGTTTCGGCAGGTTGTCAGCTCGCCACCTTTCGTTGTTTGCCATCGTCCAAAACAGCAGCCTGCTTGGCCATTTCTTGCTGCTGATGCCACGAGATGGCTTGATCCAGAGTGTTGATGGTATCAGGCACCCGGGCGACTAAAAACCATCGGGTTTCGGATTCATTGAGTTCAAGCAAAATACCACTTTGAAGACGAAATCTTTGAGCGAGGGGTGCGGCGTCTGGCACGACTACCTCCTTGTTTTATTAGAGCGTTGAGAAGGGAAATTCTTTTTGGTGCTTGTGCGATTGATCGACATTCCATCGAGGATTCAGCACGGGCGATATTACTGACTTTATGGCTCCGCGAACGCCGGAATGCAAAGCTGATCCATGGGGCAGATATTGCCACGGGCAAGGGCAATATCCGCGTCCCTTCTGACTTCGTTGGTGCGGGAAAGTTCAAGCGCTACCATTCCCGGTCAATAGTCAGAAACGCAAGGTCTGGCAAGATTGCCCTTTGCGGTTGACTTTGAACCCCGTCCCTCTATATTCAAGCCGTGAAAATTGAACTCTCTCTTCCACAGCAAGATCGTCGCAACCCCGCGACACTGGAGGATCCGCTCTATTACCTGCGCAACTTCGCCTGGGTCATCGAGTGGGTCCGGAGCCGCTATGACCATTTGCTCAATGCTGATGAGCACCGGTTTGTGGCCGAGTTTCTCGCCCTGCCCGAGGCCAGCCAGGGGCTTTTGGTGAGGATGGTGATGCGCAAGGGCAGCGTCTTTCGGGGGGACAAGCTGGTGTATCCGGAACTTGGCGCCACTCCCCAAGCCATTCGGCCGCTGGTAGATCGGCAATGGGTGAAGGCCGAGCCTCTGCTGGACCCCGAAGCGCTCTTCAACCTTTTTACCTGGCCAGAACTCCGCCGGGTCCTGGCTGAACCTTTGACCGAGGCCGGCTTCACGGGAAATCGAAAAGGTGAAGCTCTGGCTGCGTTGAGCGAGCTGGGTTTGGACGCCAGGACAGCGCCGAAATGGGGGCTGCCCGAGACCCCTGTCTTTGAATTCTGCCTGATGCCCCTGTGTGACCGGTTCCGGTTGATGTTCTTCGGCAATATGCATCAGGACTGGTCGGAATTTGTGGTGACCGAACTGGGAACCTACCACTATGAGCAGGTGGAATTCACAGAGGATTCCCGACCGTTTCACAGCCGTGCCGAAATTGACACCTATCTGCAACTTCACGCCTGCCGGGAGAACTTTTACAAGGGCGAAGCGCTGGACGAGATTGCCGCCGCCATACCACCATTGCCCAGCGAAAACCCCTGGCTGGTCCGGATGCGGGACCGACTGGTATTCAAGATGGCCCGGGAGTGGGAGAGGGCGGGGGAGCTTGGGGAGGCATGTCTCCTGTACCATGACTGCGGCCATCCCGAAGCGCGGGGTCGCCTGCTGCGCGTGCTGGAAAAAGGCGGCGACCATGAACTGGCTCTGGCGTTGGCACAGCAGGTTCATGCAGCGCCGACCACTGAAGCCGAGCGCCAGCACTTGCACCGCATATTACCGAGACTGGAACGCAAACTGGGGTTGATGCCCTCGATAAGCAGACCGACAAAAGTGGCCTTGCAAACGCTGGAGCTGAGCCTGCCCGCAGCCGCCTCCGTCGAGCTTGCCGTCGTCGACCATCTGCATACCACCGATGCCCCAGCCCATTATGTGGAAAATACACTGCTTACCGGGCTTTTCGGGCTGCTCTGTTGGGAAGCGGTTTTTGCGCCCTTGCCGGGCGCATTCTTTCACCCTTTTCAGCGCGGCCCCGCGGATCTGCACTGGCCGGATTTTTACCAGCGGCGCAAGGCGTCCTTCGATGCCTGTCTCGGCAAGCTGGAAAGTGGGGACCACGGAAGTTCGATTCTCAAAACTTTTACCGACAAACAAGGACGGCAGTCGCCATTCGTTCACTGGGACCTGCTCTCCGAAACACTGCTGCAACAGGCTTTACTTTGCATCCCGCCGCAACACCTGAAACTCATTTTTGAGCGGATTCTCACGGACATACAGAGCAATCGCGCTGGACTGCCGGATCTTATCCAGTTCTGGCCCGAGCAATGCCGCTATCAGATGATTGAAGTCAAGGGGCCGGGCGACCGTCTACAGGACAACCAGCGTCGGTGGCTGGAGTTTTTTGCGCGGCATGGAATGCCGGCGAGCGTCTGCCATGTGATCTGGGAATCCCCGGTGGAATCCTCTTGAATTCATCGTCAACCTACACCGTCGCCGTGCGCGCACTCTGCGAATTCACCGCCAAAGCCGGTGATCTGGATTTGCGCTTTACGCCGTCGCCTACGGCCCAGGAGGGTATTGTCGGGCACAAACTGGTGGCCAATCGCCGGGCAGAAGGTTATGAACGTGAAGTCAGCCTGGCCGGTGATTATAAGGAACTTCGGGTCAGGGGCAGGGCAGACGGCTATGACGCCGTTAAAAATCGCCTGGAGGAGATCAAGACCTTTCGCGGCGACCTTGATTTGATGCCGCAAAATCATCGGGCTTTGCACTGGGCACAGGTGAAGATCTATGGCTGGCTGATGTGTCAGGTGCGCTCACTGGAGCAGATTGAACTGGCACTGGTTTATTTCGACATAGTGAAGCAAAAGGAAACATCACTGAGGGAAACGTTCAGCAGCGCCGAACTCCGCAACTATTTTGAACAACAATGCGAATATTTTCTGGTATGGGCGCGACAGGAGTTGGCGCACCGAAAGGCGCGCAACTTGGCCATGGCGGCGCTCAAATTCCCTCACCCGCAATTTCGCGCTGGTCAGCGGGTTCTCGCTGAAGCGGTTTATCAGGCTGCCGTTGGTGGCAAAACCCTGTTGGCCGAAGCCCCGACCGGAATCGGCAAAACCATCGGCACACTTTTCCCCTTACTGAAGGCATTGCCGCGAGACACTCTGGATCGCATATTTTTCCTGAGCGCCAAAACGCCGGGCAGACGTTTGGCGCTCAATGCTATTGACAGCCTCAAGGCTGAATCCTTGCGCACGCTCGAACTGGTTGCCAGGGATAAAAGCTGCGAGCATCCCGACAAAGCCTGCCACGGCGAATCCTGTCCACTCGCCCAGGGGTTTTATGATCGTCTTCCCGCTGCCCGTCAGGCGGCCGTAGAGGAAACTCTGCTCACACAGAATCGCCTGCGCGAAATTTCCCTCAGCCACGGTGTTTGCCCCTATTACCTCAGCCAGGAAATGGCGCGTTGGAGTGATGTGGTGATTGGAGATTACAACTATTACTTCGACCTCAACGCCATGCTTTATTCCCTCACCAATACCCATCAATGGAAGGTTGCGGTTTTGGTTGATGAAGCGCATAACCTTGTCGAACGCGCGCGCGGCAGCTATTCCGCGGAATTGAATCAGATGCAACTTCGCAGCCTGAAGAAGGAGGCTCCCGAAGTACTGAAACGCGCGTTGGAAAAGGTTAATCGCGAATGGAATTCACTTAACCGGACTTACATGCCGAGTGATGAAGCGAGGGATGATTACTGCGTTCTTCTCCAGTTGCCGAACAAATTTTTAACAGCGCTGCAGTTGGCCACTGCCGCCATCACGGATTACCTGACGGAGCACCCTTTCACACTGGCAACGACTCTGACACAGTTTTATTTCGATGCCCTGCATTTTCTGCGTGTGGCGGAACTCTTTGACGATGAGTTCTTTCTGTGTGATCTGACTCGGAAGTGCACCAACCGCGGACGCCCGGTAACTCATCTTTGCCTGCGCAACCTGATCCCCGCGGCGCTGCTGAGAGAACGTTTCGAAACCGCCCATTCCGCAACTTTGTTTTCCGCAACGCTACGACCGGCGCAATATTATCTGGATATTCTCGGCCTGCCCGAAAATACCCGAAATATCAGCGTTCCTTCACCGTTTTCGGCCGAACAATTACACGTTCGAATTGCCAGTGATATCTCCACCCGTTTTCGAGACAGGGCTTCTTCCGTAGGCCCCATAGCCGATCTTGTCGCAACGCAATACCAAAGCCGCCCCGGCAACTATCTGGCGTTTTTCAGCAGCTATGATTATCTGAACCAGGTACTGAATTATCTGAAGCAGGAATATTCAGGAATCCCCGTCTGGGCCCAGGATCGGCGGATGGACGAGACGGCAAGACATAAATTCCTGGAGCAGTTCCAGGATGCCGGGCAGGGTATAGGCTTCGCAGTCCTCGGCGGCGCTTTCGCCGAGGGCATCGATCTCCCCGGCAAACGCCTGATCGGCGCCTTCGTGGCAACCCTGGGCCTGCCGCAGGTCAACTCCCTCAATGAACAACTCAAACAACGCCTGTCCGCCGTCTTCGGCGATGGTTATAACTACACCTATCTCTATCCCGGTCTACGCAAAGTAGTTCAGGCCGCCGGGCGCGTCATACGAACCGAGGACGACAGAGGTATCGTCTATCTAATCGATGATCGTTTTGATCAACCGGGAGTACGACGTTTATTGCCGAGTTGGTGGGAAATCACAGGCTGATCGTCCGTCCGTATTTGCTGCCAGGGAAACAGGTGTGTTGACAATGCTCCCTGTTTCCCTAATTCTTCCAGCACAATCGAAGTTCATGGTGTATCCTTCTGTAAGGAAGTTTTCCAAAAATATAAAAACCATCAAATAAGGAGTGTTGCATGATATCCCCTCTGAAGCCCGATACCGCCGATAATAAGCGCTTCAGCCACCACGGTAGTGGCGGCGAGTTATTCGTTATTTTTATTGTTAATGCGGTTTTCAAGATATTGACATTGGGTATCTATCACTTTTGGGCAAAAACCCGTGTCAGGCGCTATTTATGGGCGCAAACGAGCTTTGATAATGAGCGTTTTGAGTACACCGGCCGTGGCGGTGAGTTATTTCGTGGGTTTTTGATAGTGATGGGTGTGTATATTCTATTTGTTATAGCCTATGCGCTTATGCCCCCCAAGTTACAACAGGTCGCATTAATAGTACTTTACCCGGTGTTTTTAACATTGATATTTTTCGGGCTGTACAGTGCCCGCCGTTATATGCTCAGTCGCACCCAATGGCGAGGTATCCGTTTCGGTCAAACCGGGTCCGGGTGGACCTATGCCTGGAAAATGATCACTTACTGGATTTTGGCGGTGTTGACCCTGGGGTTATATATT
>CAZEWY010000127.1:0-10524 GCA_964515945.1 uncultured Cellvibrionaceae bacterium | reverse complement strand
GAATTCGACTCGATCAATCTGTCGAACTGGACTTTTGAAACCGGCGGTGGCGGCTGGGGCAACAATGAGCTGCAAAATTACACCAATGGTCAAAATGCATTCATTCAGTTTGATCCGCAAGCAAACAGCAATGTTCTGGTAATCGAAGCGCGTAATGAAGGTGGCCAATACACATCCACCCGCTTGAAGTCTCAAGGCAAGCGTGAGTTTGGTTATGGTCGTATTGAGGCTCGCATCAAGATGACACAGACCCAGGGTGGGTGGCCGGCATTCTGGATGTTGGGCAGCAACATCGGCAGCGTGGGTTGGCCGGCATGTGGCGAAATCGACATCATGGAACACGTCAATAATGTAGCTGAGACTTATGGCACCATTCACTGGCAAGACCACAACGGAAACTATGCGCAATATGGCGGCTCAGTGAGCAACAACGTGACTGGCTGGCATGTCTACGCTGTGGAGCGTGATTCCAATGAGATTCGCTGGTATCTCGACGGCCAGTTGTACCATGTAGCAGACATTTCCGGAGGTGTTAATGGAACGCAGGAGTTCCACAACAACTTCTTCCTCCTGCTGAACTTTGCCGTTGGCGGCAACTGGCCAGGCTATCCCGATGGAAGCAGTACATTCCCACAAAGAATGTACGTTGACTACGTAAGGTACTATCAATAGTCCAATAGTCACTCTGTAATCGCTTCATTGGTAGTCTCAAAAAACCCGGCCTTGCTGCCGGGTTTTTTCATTCTCCTGGTTTTTCAATGAAGACCACATCTTTACCAGGAAAATTGCAGCTAGCGCCCCACTGTTCAGCCAGCCAAATAAACGTCGCTTGGCTGAAAAAAGCAATATGAGTGGGATCGTTTTTATAGTGCCAGCGGGCGAAAGCTTCTGTATCCGTAACCCGTTTCGTCATTAGCGCCAGCATCCCAAGCGGGTTCAACAGCTTCCAGAGCATGTCCAGTACCTCGCCCGGCGCCGCTAAATGTTCCACGACCTCCGTCGCGGTTATGAAGTCGTAGTGGTTTGTTAACGACGTTTGATTCGGCACATAAAATTTATCGTAGAGGGCCATTGAATGGCCCGCGTCCTTGAGCATCAAGTGCAGTGTTGGTCCAGGCCCACAGCCGAAATCCAGACCTCGGCTGTGCTTGCTCAATCGCGCCAGCAGAGGGTCCGCCAGACGCGCCAGAAATTGCCGGTAACCGGGGTCTTCCGGACGGTTCTGATGCAGGTCGTATTGCGCCTTTTCCTCAGCATCGCTCAGGTGAAACTCAGGTGGAACAAAAATCAGCTGGCAACCGTTGCAGCACCAGTAATCCCGCCGCCTGTCGCGATAAAAGAAAACCGTGCTGCCGGAACTACACAGAGGGCATAAAGTCGGACTCTGGATCATGGGAATACCGATGAAAAGGCCGGCAAAAAAGCCGGCCTTTGACTGCTCTTGGAATTTGCCGCCCCTTAGGCGACATTTGCCTGCGCCAGTTTCGGCCGGGACGCTTCTCTGTCGGCATCTGTGTCAGGGCCGGTAATGGCAATAGTCCTCGGCTTGGCGGCTTCGGGAAGTTCACGCACCAGCTCGATGTGCAACAGGCCGTTGGTGATGGAGGCATTTCTCACCTCCACATATTCAGCCAGCTGAAAGCGCCTTTCAAAATTGCGCGCGGCAATACCCTGATGCAGGAACTTTTTCTGTTCCTTGTCAGCCGCTTTCTTGCCGGTCACCGTCAGCGTATTTTCATGGACTTTAATATCCAGCTCCGACGAATCGAATCCCGCCACCGCCATGGAAATGCGGTATTGGTCTTCGCCGGTAAGCTCGATATTGTAAGGGGGATAACTCGGCTGTGTCTGCTCCGAACGGCTGATACTATCCAGTAGGCCGGCCACACGGTCGAAACCAATAGCAGAACGATAGAGTGGAGTAAAATCAAAATCACGCATTGTCATATCCTCAATTTTGAGCAACATGTTTGTGGCCCATCACAATGATCGAGCCGTTGAAATCTCAAGCCGCCTTTGAGCCGGCGGGTTGAGTCGATAGCCGCTTGCACGCAAGCCGGCTGTGGCCCCGAGACTATTTGCTCTGTCACCGGAGACATTACTCAATATCGGGCTCGGCCTTCGGTTTTCAAGTGGAAACCTTAAATATTTTCATCGGAAACAGGCGTGGGATATCTCGATTGCTGGTTCAATTGACGCCAGGACCAGAAGCAGCGCGGCATAGCCCGATCCGCTATAAGTCATATAACTTAATAAGCTTTTGTTATTAAATCCTGCTTGTGTTTTTGGCGCGCACCATCAATAGTTACTAGGCGAATGCGCATTATTTCCAAATAATCACAAAGGAGGTTCGCCGATGAAGTCAAATGCGGATGTTGTATACCGAGACCTGCAATCTTCCCCCACTCTGAACGATATCATCGACAAAAAGCTCAAGAAGCTCAACCGCTACAGCAACGCCATCATCCACAGCCGCGTCACCCTCGACAGCCCCCACAACCACAAGCATAAAGGCAAGCTCTTCCGGGCGACCATCGAACTGGATGTCAAAGGTGCTCCCGTGGCGGTCACCCAGGACGACCCCTCCGTGCATATCGCTGTCCGCGACGCCTTCAGTGCAGCTGAACGCAAGCTCAAGCAATACTCCGAGAAGCGACGCGCCGTCACCCATTAGCCCCCCAACTCAGGACTCCAAAGCCGAGTGCCGCCAGAGCCCAAGGAACTGGCGGCTTTCCTGCCTCTCCCATAACCCATAAGCCAATGTACCCGCCCCTTTCGCTGCCCATGAGCAGTCATCCGCCTCTGGGTGATGCTGATCAAATGAACGTTTTGGCTCCCAAAGAGACCAAGTCAACCTGCCCCGGGATTACCCGGCCGCCAAGCTCGTCCAGAGGTAAATCGGGTCACCGGAAGTCTGGCAAATCCGCGCCAAATCTGAGATAGTGCGCGCCATCTCCGGCCGCCTTCCCGCCCGCCTTCAGAAGGGATTGGCCAAGTCGCTACAAAACACACTTTCTGATCGAGAGGCACACTATTGAACAAAAAAGTTGATGATGGCTGGACCCGCTCCAATTCCGCGGAGCTTTACGGTATCAATGATTGGGGCGCCGGCTATTTTGGTGTTTCGGACAAGGGCGAAGTCACTGTTGCCGCCGATAGCAAGATTGGGCCGAGCAATGCGTCCTTATTGAACATCATCGATGATGTGCGCGAACGGGGCATGGATATGCCGGTACTGGTGCGATTTGAAAACCTGCTGGAGCAGCAGATCGGCCGACTGAACGACGCCTTCAACAACGCCATTGAAAGCAACGGTTACCAGGGCAACTACCGCGGTGTTTTTCCGATCAAGGTCAACCAGCAGTGTCATGTGATCGAGGAAATTGCCCAGGTAGGTGCCCAGTATGGCCATGGCCTGGAGGCAGGCTCCAAACCGGAGTTGATCGTCGCCCTGGCCCATCTCGAATCTCCCGATGCCTGTATCGTCTGCAACGGGTATAAGGATGAGGAATTCATCGATCTTGGCCTACAGGCCTGCAAAATGGGCTACCGATGCTTCTTTGTGGTGGAGACGCCGACTGAACTGCCGATCATCCTCGAGCGCAGTCGCACCCTGGGCATCCGCCCCCTGATTGGCGTCCGGGTCAAACTCGCGTCCATGGTGGGCGGCCACTGGAACGCCACCAGTGGCGATCGCAGTATCTTTGGCCTGTCCATCGCACAACTGGTGGCCCTGGTGGACCAGCTCAAACAGGAAGAAATGCTGGATTGCCTGCAACTGCTGCACTACCACCTGGGATCCCAGATTCCGAATATCCGCGATATCCGTTCCGGCGTCATGGAAGCCTGTCAGGTTTATGTGGACCTGGTGCAGGAAGGCGCGAGCATGGGTTACCTGGATCTCGGCGGCGGTTTAGCCGTGGATTATGACGGCTCGAAAAGCAACTATATGCACTCCCGCAACTACACCCTCGACGAATATTGTGCCGATATTGTCGAGGTCATCATGGACAAGCTGGATCCGGAGGAGATTCCTCACCCGACCATCATTACCGAATCAGGCCGGGCCACCGTCGCCTATTCGTCAGTACTGATTTTCAATGTCCTCGATGTCGCCAATTTCGAACCCGGCCCTCTGCCCGAGGCGATTGGCGAAGAGGAAGATCCACTGGTGCACAATCTGTTCGAGGTGCTCAACTCGGCGAGCACGCGCAATCTGCAGGAATGCTACAACGATGCGCTTTTTTATCGGGACGAAATCCGCGAACTTTTCAAGCGCGGACAGGTGAATCTGCGCTCGCGCTCGCTCGCGGAAAATATTTTTCTGAAGGTGATGCACGAACTGCTGGCGCTCTCCGAGGATGCTCCGCGCAGTCTGCAGGAACTGGATAAATTGAAGGAAGTGCTTTCGGATATTTATTACGGCAACTTCAGCCTTTTTCAATCTCTTCCGGATATCTGGGCCATAGATCAGGTGTTCCCGGTCATGCCGATTCACCGACTTAATGAAGAGCCGAATCGTCAGGCGATCATTGCAGATATCACCTGCGACTGCGATGGCAAGATTGATCGCTTTGCCGACAGAAATGGCAGCCGACGCACTCTGCCACTCCACCAACTCAAGGACGATGAAGAATATTACATCGGCGTCTTCCTTGTGGGCGCTTACCAGGAAACCCTCGGCGACCTGCACAATCTGTTCGGCGATACCAATGTTGTCAGTGTCCGGGTCAATGAAGACCACAGCTATGACTTCGTCAAGGAAATTGAAGGCGACAGTATTGCCGACGTATTGAGTTATGTGGAATACCAGCCCCCGGTGCTTATGGAGCGCTTTCGCAAGATCGCCGAACGCGCGGTGCGCCAGGGCAGGATAAGCGCATCGGAACGGCTGACGGTGATGAAAGCCTTCTCCGCGAGCATGCGCGGATACACCTATTACGAAAAAGAAAACAGCCCCTTACCCCGTGACAATAGCCAATCCCGTGACAATAACCTGTGACCATAAGGAGTGCCCATGAGTAAAGTGATGATTATTGGTGCCGGTGGCGTGGGCGGTGTTGTTGCACACAAGTGCGCACAGCTCGCCGATGTCTTCGATGACATTATTCTGGCCAGTCGCACCGAGGCGAAATGCAAAGCCATTGCCGAGCAACTTCCCCGGGCAATCCGCACAGCACAGGTTGACGCGGATAATGTGCCGGAACTCACGGCTCTCCTGCAACAGGAAAAGCCGGATCTGGTCATCAACGTGGCTCTGCCATACCAGGATCTACACATCATGGATGCCTGTCTCGCCGCCGGCGTGGACTATCTGGATACCGCCAATTACGAGCCGCCCCACGAAGCCAAATTCGAATACTCCTGGCAGTGGAACTACCAGGACAGATTCCTTCAGGCCGGTCGCATGGCTTTGCTCGGCAGCGGCTTTGATCCCGGCGTCACCAATGTCTACACCGCCTATATCAAAAAACATTATCTGGACGAAATACACGAGCTGGATATTATTGATTGCAATGCCGGCGATCACGGCCAGGCTTTTGCCACCAACTTCAACCCCGAAATCAACATTCGCGAAGTGACGGCCAAAGGGCGCTATTGGGAAAATGGGCAGTGGCAGGAAACGGACCCACTGTCCGTCAAAGACAGTTTCGATTTCCCGGAAGGCATTGGGCCGAAAGATATTTATCTGATGTACCACGAAGAACTCGAATCGATCACGCGACATTTCCCAGAGATAAAGCGGGCCCGTTTCTGGATGACATTTTCCGAGAATTATTTGAAACATCTTGAGGTTTTGCAAAATGTCGGCATGACGGGCATTGAGCCGGTCGAATATAATGGAACGCAGGTTGTTCCCCTGCAGTTTTTGAAAGCGGTACTGCCGGACCCCGCAAGCCTCGGCCCGCTCACCAAGGGGCGCACCTGCATCGGATGTGTGGCCAAGGGCATCAAGGATGGTAAAGAGAAAACCGTTTATATCTACAATATTTGTGACCATGAAGCCTGTTACCAGGAAGTGCGCTCACAGGCCATATCCTATACGACCGGCGTACCGGCCATGATCGGCGCAAAAATGATGCTCGAAGGCAAATGGAAAAAACCCGGCGTGTGGAATATGGAACAGTTTGATCCGGACCCGTTCATGGATGATCTCAACCAGTATGGACTGCCCTGGCAGGTGGTCGAGCTGGATGATACAGGACTATCAAGCTAACAAGCCGACGCCATCGACAGGTTTTTTTATCATGCCCACGACTTTCTCCGCGTTTGACTCGCACCGCGTGCCGAGCCCCTGCTATGTGGTGGACGAAGCCGCCCTGGAAGAAAATTTAAAAGTACTGGCGCGGGTACAGGCGGACAGCGGTGCAAAAATTCTGCTGGCTTTGAAAGCCTTTTCCATGTTTTCCGTGGCACCGCTGGTCATGAAATACCTGAAAGGTACCTGCGCCAGCGGTCTCTATGAAGCGCGCCTGGGCAGGGAAGAATTCGGCGGCGAAGTCCACACCTATTCCGCCGCTTATAGGCCTCAGGAAATGGCCGACATTCTGGCGGTCTCGGATCACGTGGTCTTCAATTCCTTCAGTCAGTGGCATCGATATCGGGAGCAGGCGCTGACCGCGCAGAAACAGCGACCGGAACTGGCGTTCGGCTTGCGCATCAACCCCGAACATTCCGAGGGCGCAACGCCCATCTATGATCCCTGCGCACCCTGTTCACGGATGGGCATCCGTCTCGACGATTTTGCCGGCGCGGATCTGTCTCACATCAGCGGGCTGCACTTTCATACACTCTGCGAGCAGGACTTCGATCCGCTGGCGCGTACACTGGATGTGATCGAAGAAAAATTCGGTCCCTACCTCAAGCAGCTTCAATGGGTAAATTTCGGCGGTGGCCACCATATCACCCGTCCGGGCTATCAGGTGGACGCGCTTATTGAGCGGGTGCGCAGCTTTCAGGCTAAATATGATGTGCAGGTCTATATCGAACCCGGCGAAGCCGTGGCACTGAATGCCGGCGTGCTCGTGGCCGAGGTGTTGGACGTCAACTGGAACAGCATGAATCTTGCGATTCTGGATGCCTCCGCCACCTGTCATATGCCGGATGTTCTGGAAATGCCCTATCGTCCCAATATCATAGGTGCCGGCCTGCCCGATCAACTTGCCCATACCTACAGACTGGGCGGTCCGAGTTGCCTCGCCGGTGATGTCATCAATGATTACAGTTTCGATACGCCATTGCAGGTGGGCAGTCGCCTCATGTTTGAAGACATGGCCATCTACACCATGGTCAAGAACACCACCTTCAACGGCATCCCCCTGCCCGCTATTGCCCTCTGGAACAGCAAAACGGATAAGCTCAGGCTTATAAAGGACTTCGACTATCAGGATTTCCGCAACCGCCTGTCCTGACGCCCCGTTTTATTTTTATGTTATTTTTCCAATAATTAAGAGATCCCTTTATGTTAACTGTAAACGAATATTTTGACGGAAAGGTTAAATCGATCGCGCTTCAAACTGATACCCTGCCAGCCACCGTGGGTGTCATGGCCGCCGGCGAATATACCTTTGGTACGGACTGCAAGGAGGTGATGTCGGTCATAAGCGGCGAGCTGAAAGTAAAGCTTCCGGGTGAAAATGACTGGCGCAGCTTCACCAACGGCCAGACTTTCGAAGTGCCCGCCAATGTGAAATTCGATGTCGTTGTCGCCGTGGATACCGCGTATTTTTGCCAGTATTGGAAATAGGGGATAGCTGCAAGCTGCAAGCTGCAAGCTGCAAGCTGCAAGCTGCAAGCTGCAAGCTGCAAGCAAGTATAGGGCGGGGATTCTCTAGCTCAACTGCCCTGCGGTTTTTTCTTTAACTTGAAGCTTGCGGCTTGTAGCTTACCGCTCCTACCTCCCAACTATCTTTAAATCACTCGCCAGCGTATAATCGCCGGCCAATTACCCTTTGTGGCTTTTGCCACCATTCAAAACGTTTCCGGTGGAGGTAACCCGTCCGCCGCTGCGATTCTTATTCAGGCCTTATTAATGACCGATACCCCACTTTTTGCGGATTTTCCGCTAAAACCTGCTTTGCTCGCCACCATTCAAGAGCTTGGCTACGAACAACCATCG
Organism: uncultured Cellvibrionaceae bacterium; assembly: GCA_964515945.1. GTDB lineage: Bacteria > Pseudomonadota > Gammaproteobacteria > Pseudomonadales > Cellvibrionaceae > CAYQQJ01. The sequence continues at coordinate 2,405 of CAZEWY010000127.1, read as the reverse complement.
CCCATCCAGGCTCGCAGCATTCCCCTCCTGCTGGAGGGGCACGACCTCTTGGGTCTGGCACAAACGGGAACGGGTAAGACCGCTGCCTTTGCGCTACCCCTGCTCAACAACATCGACATAAGCCTCAAGCAACCACAAGCACTTGTGCTGACCCCCACCCGGGAATTGGCAATTCAGGTATCGGAAGCCCTGCAACGTTACGCGGCAAAACTACCGGGATTTCACGTACTGCCCGTCTATGGTGGTGGCGACATGGGTAACCAGCTCAAGCAATTGAAGCGCGGCGTCCATGTCATTGTCGGCACTCCCGGCCGCGTCATTGATCACCTGCGCCGCAAGACCATGAACCTGGACACGCTGACCCAGGTGGTTCTCGACGAAGCTGATGAAATGCTGCGCATGGGCTTTATTGACGACGTCACCTGGATTCTCGAGCACACGCCCGAAGAACGTCAAACCGCCCTCTTCTCCGCCACCATGCCCCGGCAGATTCAGCAGGTGGCCGAGCGCTACATGCGCAACCCACAGAATGTCACCATCAAATCCGCCACCACAACCGTTGAAAACATTGCCCAACACGCCTGGGTAGTCAGGGGAGTTAATAAACTGGATGCCCTGACGCGCATACTGGAGGTGGAAGAGTTCGATGGCATCATCATCTTCGTGCGCACCAAGACCGCCACCGTGGAGCTGGCGGAACGGCTCGAAGCCAGGGGATTCGCCTCATCGGCACTCAACGGTGATATGAACCAGACCCTGCGCGAGCGCACCATTGAGCGCCTGAAGAACGGTCAAATCGATATTGTGGTTGCCACCGATGTCGCGGCCCGTGGCATCGATGTACCGCGCGTCAGCCACGTGATCAACTACGATATTCCCTATGACACCGAAGCCTATGTCCACCGCATTGGTCGCACTGGCCGTGCCGGCCGGAAAGGCAAGGCTATTCTCTTCGTAGCCCCCCGTGAGAAGCGCATGCTGTTTGCCATCGAGCGAGCCACTCGCCAGAAAATCACGCCGCTGGAACTGCCGAGCCGCGAACAAATCGCCAGCCATCGCATGGAGCAATTCAAGGCAAGCATCAGTGAAACCGTGGAGAACGAAGAGCTCGACTTCTTTGAACAACTGGTCATGGACTACTGCCGGGAGACTCAGATTCTTCCGGAACAGGCAGCGGCGGCACTGGCCTATATGGCGCAGAAGAGTAATCCAGTACGCATGACGACACAGGAAATGCCAGAGCCTGCCAGCAGCCGTGGCGACAGTTCGGCGCCGCGTATGCGACGGGAATCCTATGAGCCCAATGCAAACATGGACCGTTACCGCATTGAAGTCGGACGCAAGCACGATGCCATGCCCAAGGATATTGTCGGTGCCTTGACCAACGAGACGGAACTGAAATTCGAGAACATCGGACAAATCAAGATTTTTGACAGCTTCAGTACCATCGAATTACCCAAAGGCATGCCAAAAGAGGTGTTCAAGCAGATTCAGAACATTCGCGTACGCAACCACAAAATGCTGATCAGCGTGGACCAGAAGCCTGCCAGGGGAGGCAAGCCGGAACGAGAACGCAAGGGACCGACGGGCAAAGGACCGGCCAAAAGTGGCAAGTCGAAATCCACGAAAGCCAAATAAATCGATATTGACCTTAAGGTCGGGTTAGACATGAGCTCCGCGAATGACGTAACCCGACGCAGCCGTTGTAGAAATTCCGTTGGGTTACGCCACTTCGCGGCTACCTACAGATAACATAAAAAAAGGGCGACCCATGGGTCGCCCTTTTTTATAGAAACAAGCAATTTGCTTATTTCTTGTCCTGGCTCTCAATCTGCGCCTTGATCAGATCGCCGATTGTTGCCGGCTGTGCACTTTCAGCCTGCTTGCTGCTGTGCTCTTTAACCGCGGCTTTCTCATCCGCCTGATCCTTCGCCTTCACGGACAGAATGATCGCACGGTTCTTGCGGTCAACGTTGGTGATTTTAGCTTCCACTTCATCGCCAACTTTCAGGGCATTGCGGGCATCTTCCACCTTATCGCGGCTGATATCGGAAGCTTTCAAGGTGCCTTCCACTTCGCCGGACAGAGTGATAATTGCGGCCTTGGCATCAACTTCCTTGACGGTACCCTTGACGATAGTGCCCTTGTCATTTTCCGCTACATAGTTGGAGAAAGGATCTTCATCCAGCTGTTTGATACCCAGGGAAATACGCTCGCGCTCGGGATCTATTGCCAGAACCACGGTTTCCAGCTCGTCACCCTTCTTGTACTTGCGAACGGCTTCTTCGCCAGTTTCGTTCCAAGAGATATCGGACAGGTGTACCAGGCCATCGATACCGCCATCCAGGCCAATAAAGATACCGAAGTCGGTGATCGACTTGATCTTGCCGGTAATCTTGTCGCCC
>CAZEWY010000126.1:0-10535 GCA_964515945.1 uncultured Cellvibrionaceae bacterium | reverse complement strand
AACACCCCTCCCTCTAGAATGCGAGCTTTGATCCAACGTAGACCTGTCATGCCCGCCCCGCAGATTGTTCCCCTCAACTATTGCACAGACAGCCAGGCCTGGTTTGAAAGCCTGCATCAACTGCCGGGCAGTGTCTGGCTCGACAGCGGCAATCCGCGCAGTTACAACGCCCGTTACGATATTCTCAGCGCCCTGCCCCGCGAACAGATAAGCTCGCTGCCCGGAGGTTGCTGCATTCGGCACCGGGATGGTCGCAACGAGAAAGTAACTGCGACTGCCCTCGACTACCTCGAATCGCACCTGGCAAACTTGAGGGAGGCACAATCATACGACACCTCCGGAACCGACGACAGACCCTTTACCGGAGGCGCCATCGGCTATCTCGGTTACGAGGCCATGCATCAGGAATTTGGTCTCGCCTCCAAGCCCGATGACGAACCCGACTTACCCGACTGCTATTTCGGTATTTATGACTGGGCGTTGATCCAGGATCACCTCAGGCGCGAAGCCTATCTCTTCTTTTTGGCGGACTGCCCGAGAGCAATCGTTGATCGGGTGCGGCAGCAAATTGATTCCGGCCCGACGGCCCTTCCCTCCTTCACCTGCGGGCCTTTGCTGCCCGATATTTCACGGAGTACCTATCTCGACCGAGTCGAACGGGCACAGGCCTATATTCGTGCGGGGGACTGCTATCAGGTCAATTTCACCCAGCGTTTCGCCGGGGAATTCAGTGGCTCCACGGCGGCGGCTTACCTGCGCTTGCGCGAGGCGCTGCCCAGCCCTTTCTCGGCTTATATGGAGTCACCCGCCGGCACCCTGCTCAGCCTGTCGCCGGAGCGCTTCGTCGAACTGAACGGCCGCCGGGTTTGCACCCAACCAATCAAGGGTACGGCACCGAGAGGTATATCACCCGCCGAGGATGATGCCCTTGCCAAGGAATTGCAGGCCAGCGAAAAAAATCGCGCTGAAAACGTCATGATTGTCGACTTGCTGCGCAACGATCTGAGCAAGGTTTGTAAATCTTTTTCGGTGGATGTGCCGGAATTGTTCAGTCTGCAAAGTTTCGCCAACGTGCACCATCTGGTGAGCACCGTCACCGGCACACTGCGCGACAGCATCAACCAATTCGACCTGTTGAATGCCTGTTTTCCGGGCGGTTCGATTACCGGCGCGCCGAAGAAACGCGCCATGGAAATTATTGACGAACTGGAAAAACATAAACGCAGCATCTACTGCGGCTCGGTGATCTATATGAGCCTGAACGGCCGCGTGGACAGCAGCATCGCCATCCGCACTCTGGTGCAATCAGACGATCACATCTATTGCTGGGGTGGCGGCGGCATAGTGGCGGACTCGGATCCGGAGCTGGAATATCAGGAAAGCTTGCACAAAATTGGGCTGTTGTTGACGACTCTGCACACAGGTTTGCAGCAAGCCTAACCCGACGGGGAACATGAAGAGAAGTCGGGTTACGCCGCTACGCGGCTAACCCGACACGGAGTATGAATCAGGCCGGGAGTTTGCGAATGCTGGCCTTGAGGAATTCCTGCTTCAGATCCGCGTAGGTATGCACCGCCGGGAACTGGGGGAATTCGCTGATGACGTTCTGGGGAGCCTTGAACAGGATGCCGGCGTCGGCCTCGGCGAGCATGGTGGTGTCGTTGTAGGAATCACCGGCGGCGATGGTGCGGAAATACATGGACTTGAAGCCGACTATCGCCTGGCGCTTCGGGTTGACCTGGCGCAGGTTGTAATCCACGACCTTGCCGTTATCGTCGACACTCAACTTGTGACACAGAAGCGTCGGGTAACCGAGCTGCGCCATCAGTGGACCGGCGAATTCGTAGAAGGTGTCCGACAGGATGACCACCTGAAAACGTTCGCGCAGCCAGTCCACAAACTCGTTGGCGCCTTCCAGCGGCCGCAAGGTTGCAATGACTTCCTGAATTTCCTTCAGACCCAGCCCATGCTTGGCCAGCTCGCCGAGGCGCATGGTCATCAGCTCATCGTAATCGGCAATATCCCTGGTGGTGGCTCTGAGGGCCTCGATTCCCGTTTTTTCGGCGAACTCGATCCAGATTTCGGGAATCAGGACCCCTTCGAGGTCCAGGCATGCAATTTCCACAGGGTGCTCCTCAAGTAACGGTGATTTCCCCAACTGAACAACGCGGGGACAAATTGGCGGCTAATTTACCCATTTCATGGCTATAAGGCAATCACATGCGCGATGGCGCCCGCCACCAACGCCGAGCCAAAGCGCTATAAGGCTATATCTGATCAATATTTCTCATGACTTCGAGGGTCTGGTATTCTTCGCGCCCATACGTATGCTAGCCACGGATAACCCGGCATGAATCAGATTATCAACACCCTGGACCTCGACGACCTTCTGCAAACGCAGTCGCCGCAGGATATTCTCGCCCACGCGCTGTCGCATTTCGACAATATCGCTGTGTCCTTCAGCGGCAGTGAAGATGTGGTGCTGATCGATATGGCGGTGAAGATACGCCCGGATCTGCAGGTCTTCTGTCTGGACACGGGGCGCTTGCATGAGGAAACCTATCAGTTCCTGGATCGGGTGCGCAAACACTACAAGATCCGCCTGGATATTCTGGTTCCTGATGCCGTCGCTCTGAACAAACTGGTGTCGGAGAAAGGCCTGTTCAGCTTCTATGAAGACACCCACCAGGAGTGCTGCGCAATTCGCAAGATAGGCCCCCTGAAGCAGAAACTGCTCACCCTGGACGCCTGGATTACCGGCCAACGCAAGGATCAGAGCCCCGGCACCCGCGCCTCGATTCCGGTGATTCAGAACGACCGCCTTTTTTCCCGCCCGGGGGAGACGCTGACCAAGTTCAATCCTCTGGCCAACTGGACCTCCAAGCAGGTGTGGGACTACATACGCGAGGAAGGCGTGCCCTACAACGAGCTGCACGACCGCGGTTACGTTTCCATCGGCTGCCAGCCCTGTACTCGGCCGGTAGGACCTCATCAGCACGAACGCGAAGGCCGCTGGTGGTGGGAGGAAGCCACCAAGAAGGAATGTGGCTTGCACGCGGAAAATGTGAAGGGGTAGGTTTGAGCTGGCCGCTCTTGGGCCTCTGATGTACAAGGACGTACGAATGCCGCGATGACAGGATGTCAATGAGCGGCCTGCCCTTGCGGCACTAGCGCATCCATGCGCGTCGCAAGCTAAGTTACAAGCAATGATAGGCGTCGGATGACGGTAAAGGTATAACGGATGAAAATTACACTGGTCAAAAAAATTCTGGCTGACGGGTCGCCCTGTCCGAAGTGCGCTGACGTTCAGGAAAAGCTGGAAAGCAGTGGGCAGATAGCACGTATTGATGAAATCCTTATCGCCGATGAACGGGATCCCGACAGCGCCGGCCTCAAGCTGGCGAAACAATACAATGTCGAGCGCGCGCCTTTTTTCCTTGTTGAAGAAAAGGACGAAGAACCGCTGATCTACACGGTTTACCTGAAATTTGTGAAGGAAGTTCTGGACCAGAAAGCGGACGAGGTCGATGAACTCAAGGAGATACTGCAGAACAATTCAGACCTGGATTTTTTATAAGCGGCAATCCACTTGCCGCTTGTAGCTTGTAGCTTGTAGCTTGTAGCTTGTAGCTAATTATCAATAAACCGGCAATTCAATGTGGGAAAACAACTCATCGAGTTCGACCTTCGAATGTCGCTCGAAAGCTTCCGTTACCAGATCTTTGGTCAGATGCGGCGCGAACTGTTCGATGAACTCATACATGAAACCGCGCAGGAAGGTGCCACGGCGGAAGCCTATCTTGGTCACGCTCGACTTGAATAAATGGCTCGCATTCAGCGCCACCAGGTCGCTGTCTTCCTTCTCGTCGTATGCCATCTCCGCCACTATGCCGATACCCAGACCGAGCCGCACATAGGTTTTGATGACATCGGCATCGGCCGCGGTGAAAACCACTTTCGGGGCCAGCCCCCGCTCCATGAAGGCCTCGTCCAGTTTTGATCGCCCGGTGAAGCCAAAAACGTAGGTGACTATCGGATGCTTGGCGACCTCCTCCAGCGTCAGCTCGGACAACTGACACAGGGGGTGGCCCTTGGGCACCACGATGCAGCGGTTCCAGCGGTAACAGGGCATCATGATCAGGTCACTGAACAGTTCCAGCGCCTCTGTGGCAATGGCAAAATCGACGGAACCATCCGCGGCCATTTCGGAGATCTGCATGGGGGTACCCTGGTGCATATGCAGGGAAACTTCGGGGTATTTCTGAATGAATGACTTGATCACCGGCGGCAACGCGTAGCGCGCCTGGGTGTGGGTCGTAGCCAGGGAGAGGCTGCCTTTTCTCTCATTACTGAACTCCTGGGCAACCTGCTTGATGCTCTCGACCTTGCGCAGGATTTCTCCCGCCGTGCGGAGAATGGCCTCACCCGCCGGAGTAATACGGGTAAGGTGTTTGCCGCTGCGGGAAAAGACTTCGACGCCCAACTCATCTTCCAGCAAGCGGATCTGCTTGCTGATGCCTGGTTGAGAGGTATATAGACTCTGGGCCGTTGCCGACACATTCAAATCGTGATGTGCGACTTCCCAAATATAACGCAACTGCTGCAGTTTCATATACCCTCCGAGTGGCCGCAGTTGGGAATTTCGTGAAACGAACGGGCGAAATGCCTGCGGACTGCTCGTTTCATTATAAAAATATAAGTAAATATTCTTTTCAAGAATAGTTATAAATGTCTATATTTGCCAGTCATATTTCACAAAACAACACACTCTGCCACTTCTCCCGAACCGAAGCCAACCACTATGGACTTATTGTTTTACATCTTTGCCGGCGCGGGAGTGGGCGTGGCTATTGGGGTAACGGGTGTCGGTGGCGGCTCCCTCATGACGCCGTTGCTGATATTCAGCGGTATACCCCAGCAGGTTGCCATAGGGACCGACCTGCTCTATGCCGCCATCACCAAGGCCGGTGGGGTGGTTGCACACCGGCGCCAGGGCACAATTCGCTGGCGCCTGGTGATTCTTCTGGCTGCCGGTAGTCTACCAGCCGCCATTGCCACCAGCTACGCCCTCAAATCGATTTTCGAGGGCCAGAATGACTACCGCCCACTGTTGACTCACGCTTTGGGTATTATGCTTATTTTGACGGCGGTGGTCATTCTGTTCCGCCGTCGCCTTCAGGCCGAAAACCTCGACCAGCCCATTGAAATCAAGTGGTTTCACAAGCGTGCCGGTCTGATTACGGTTATCACCGGCCTGTTTTTGGGGGTATTGGTGACTCTGTCATCGGTGGGAGCCGGCGCTTTCGGGGCTGCATTGCTACTGACGCTCTACCCTCGCCTGCCCGCGCTCCATGTTGTCGGTTCAGACATTGCTCACGCCGTGCCACTTACCCTGATTGCCGGCCTCGGACATTTCTTCCTGCTCGATACCGTCGACTTCCAGCTATTGGGCGGGCTTCTGATTGGATCCCTGCCCGGCGTTCATTTTGGCGCCAAGCTGGCCAGCCGTATTCCAAATCAGATTCTGCAACCCATTCTGGCGGGCCTGCTCTGTACTATTGGCGTAAAATTCGTCTTCTTTAGCTGAACCCTGAATGCGATTATGTCAGGTGCCGTATTCGGGGTCATCTTCGATGGGGTCATCTGTGACAGCACCAAAGGTCAGGCGTTTGCCGAAGGGGTCCTTGGCCATGGGCACCATCAGTACCGGCACCTTCGCCAACTGCAAAATCTTGGCGGCGACGGATCCCAGCAGATGACCGTCGAGAGCGCGGGTGCCATGACTGCCGATGACAATCATATCGGCGCGTAGCCATTCGGCCTGCTCCAGTACCACCGCCGCCGGATTCCCCGGCGCGACCACGATGTTATTCACCCATTTCGCCACATCGAGCTCCGCAAATTCGGGGCTCACCAGGGTTTCAAAGATTTCCTCGCGGATACTGTCGATAAGCCCCTTGATGTGAGGCTCGTTGAGAACCTCCTGCTTGACGCTGTCGGAACAATGGCTTTTGACGACGGCCGCGGCAAACTCACCAAAAGGCGGTACCGCGTGGACCAGCACTACCCGCGCCTTGAATTGCCGTGCCAGCAATTCGACGTGCAGGAGTGCATGGGACGTAAAAGCGCCAAGATCCGTAGCAAACAGTATGGTTTTGATCATCAGACACCCTAAATCGGTTTCCGGGCATGTCGCGACGCGGGGGCCAGCCGGAGTAGACCAAGGAGAAAAAATGGCGTGGCGGTCATTTAAAGACTAGCAGCAAAGCCTTGATTTGCACGGCGAAAAGCCGGAAATCCGACGACTATCACGCCAGTGGGTTCAGACTTTGGGGGGGCCCATCGCCCGTCAATCCTGCTCCCGCTGCTGATTGGCAATACCGTGAGGCACGTGGCCGGTGGCGACGTGATCCCGGGTCAGCTGGCAGTGGCTTTCCTGATCATCAAAGAAGACATCGGCGCCGTAGGCCTTGAGGAAGGCGGCCTTGGACAGACCGCCGAGAAACAGGGATTCGTCGATGCGGATGTCCCAGGCCCGCAGCGTCCGGATAACCCGCTCGTGAGCCGGCGCTGAACGCGCTGTGACCAATGCCGTCCGTATCGGGCACTCATCCACCGGGAATTCGCTCTGGAGCCCCTGGAGGGCGCTCAGGAAGGATTTGAAAGGCCCGCCGCTCAGCGGCTTTTTGGCGGATTCCTGTTCACTGCGGGTAAAGGCCTCCAGCCCCTGCAACTTGAAGATCTGCTCGGCCTCGTCGGAAAACAGGACCGCGTCCCCGTCGAAAGCAAAGCGTAGCTGCGCCGATTCATGAGTGTCCCGGTTGGATGTCATCAGCGTTGCCGCCGCGACGCCGTGTTCCAGCGCCCGCCGCACGTCTTCCGCATCGGTGGACAGGAACAGGTGGCTGTTGAAGGGCGCGATATAGCGGTAGGGGCTCTCCCCGCCGGAAAAGGCAGCGCGGGTGATATTCAGTTTGTAATGGTTGATCGAGTTGAAAACGCGCAGGCCAGTATCGGCGCTGTTGCGGGACAACAGAATCACCTCGACTCGCGGCTCTCCCTCCAGCAGATCATTGATGCGCAGCAGTTTCTGCACCATGTGAAAGGCATCACCAGGCTCCAGGAGATCATCCTCGTGATCAATCTGGTATTGCGAATAGGCCGCGAGACCCTCATTCTTGAAGACCTGATGGCTTTCGTCCAGATCGAACAGCGCTCGCGACGAAATAGCCACCACCAGCTTGTTGCCAAATATTGCTGCCATACTTAAGTCCTGATCACCTTGTCTGTTTGTGCTCGCCCGGTAAGCCCTCGCCTGTCTGAAAATAGTCTCGGGTGAGTTTTGCCACAACGCCGCTCAAAGCCAGAAGCGCGATGAGGTTGGGTACGGCCATCAGGGCGTTAAGAACGCTGGCGAGCTTCCAGAGCAATTCGAGACTTCCCAAGGCACCAAAGGGTATCGCCAGCACCCAAAGTACCCGAAAGGGCTTTGTCACTCTCGGGCCCATCAGAAATTCCGCGCACCGCTCCCCATAATAACTCCATCCCAATAGGGTGGTGAACGCAAACAGCGTCAAGGACAGGGAAACCAGTTTATCCCCGCCCGGAATCACGCTCTCAAAGGCGGCATGAGACATAGCCGCGCCCTGTACGTCACCTGTCCAGGCTCCGGTAACCACAATCGCGAGCCCGGTAATAGAGCAGACGATCAGCGTATCGATAAAGGTGCCCAGCATGGCGACCGTACCCTGCCTGACGGGGCTATTGGTGGTGGCCGCCGCGTGGGCAATCGGTGCGCTGCCCAGACCTGCCTCATTGGAGAAAATACCCCGGGAAACCCCCATCTGAATGGCCATTGCCACCGCCGCACCGGCAAATCCCCCCTGGGCCGCTATCGGATTGAAGGCACTGTCGATAATCAGTGCAAAGGCTGCCGGCAGTTGAGTCACATGGGCCAGAATTACGATAAGCCCCATTACGAGGTAGGTCAGCGCCATCAGCGGCACCAACTTGTTGGCGACCGAGGCCAGACGCTGAAGGCCACCGATCAGCACCAGGCCCGTCAGCACCACGAGACCTATGGCAGTAATCCACTCGTTGATGCCGAAGGAATCATTCAGGGCATCGGCGACTGAATTCGCCTGTACCATATTGCCTATCCCAAAGCCGGCAAAAGTGCCAAAAATGGCAAAACAGACGCCCAGCCAGGTCCATTTGTGGCCCAGGCCATTTTTGATGTAATACATGGGCCCGCCAACGTAATGGCCCCGGTCATTCTTCTCGCGAAAATTGACCGCGCAAACCGCTTCGGAATATTTGGTCGCCATGCCCACCAGGGCTGTACACCACATCCAGAAAAGCGCTCCCGGCCCACCGAGACCGATGGCCGTGGCTACGCCGACGATATTGCCGGTACCTATGGTAGCCGACAGCGACAGCATCAGCGCGCTGAAAGGCGGGATATCGCCCTTCCCCACACCCGTCCGTCCATGCAGCAATTGGCCAAAGGCATAGGGAATGCGCCTGATGGAAATGGCTTTGATACGCAGGGTGAGCCACAGGCCCACGCCGAGAATCATAACCAGCATGAATTCGCCCCATACCCAAGCTTCGATCTGACTGACGATCTCTATTATTGTCATCGAACTTTCCTAATAGTGTTCTGAAATTGGTTTTATTACGGGAATTTGAAGTTGTCGCGGTGCGGAAACACGCCAAAAACACCCCCAGTATGCATGAATATGATGTCTTTTGAATCCCGGAAGCGCCCCTGCCGGATTTCACTGACCAGCCCGTGAAAGGCTTTGCCGGTGTACACCGGATCCAGAACCAATCCCTCGGTACGCGCGAGCCACGCAATGGTATCGTAGACGGCCGGCTCCGCCTGTCCGTAACCGGGGCCTATATATCTATCGCTGGTCAGTATGCCCACCTGTTCCGCCGAAAACTCCGGCTGATAGCGGGTGCACCAGGCGCGGATATCGGCCGCCACCTTGTGGTTAAAGTAAGCCTCGTCATCACAAACGGCGAAACCCAGCACGGACAGTTGTGGCCGCCGCAAGGCAAAGCCGAGGCTCAGGCCGGCCTGGGTTCCGCCAGAGCCGGAAGCGCAGATGACATGGTCGGGCTCTATGCCAAACTGATGGAATTGCTCATCCATCTCCCGGGCGGCCTCCAGGTAGCCCCAAACGCCAACGGCGTTGCTGCCACCCGTCGGGATGACATAGGCGTTGAGGCTCTGCCTTGCATATTCCTCCTGCCAGTACCGGTACAGATCCGGCAGCCGCGCCTGGTACTCCGCAGCGGGATAGCAACTTATGCTGGCGCCCGCCAGCTGATCGAGCAGCAGATTGCCGTCCGCGGTGCCCGATGACTCACCCCTCATAACAAGATGCGACTGGAGTCCCTGCTGCGCCGCCACCAGCGCCGTGGCCCTACAGTGATTGGACTGTATACCTCCGGAAGTGATCAATACCTGCGCCGACTGCGACAGGGCATCGGCAACCAGATACTCCAGCTTGCGCACCTTGTTGCCGGTAAGCACTGAGCCGGTCAGATCGTCGCGTTTGACCCAGATACGCGGACCGCCGAGTACAGCCGAGGTACGTTCAAGTAACTGTAGAGGTGTGGGTAACTGTGCGAGCGACAGACGGATGGGATTGGAGGGATACATAGGTCGGCGTATCACTGATGGCATGGGTCAAGCGGCCATGGGTCGCGAACTTGCCGAGCCCTCATGGTTATTTGCGGGCTCGGCGGCAACACCCTGCTAGATGGACTTAATAGTGCCCTTGGGCAGGACTGCGTGTACAGCAACCTTCTGGAACTTGAGTTCGACATTGCCGGCATCGACTGTCACATAGTTCTCATCTACCTGAGTAACCTTGCCGAGCATACCGCTATTGAGCACTATTTCATCGCCCTTGCTCAGGGAATCGATAAGAGCCTTGTGTTCCTTTTGACGCTTGCGCTGGGGCCGGATCATGAAAAAGTACATGAACAGGAAAAAGCCGCCAAAGATGATAATCATGCTCAGCGGGTCGCCACCCTGGGGAGCGGCCTCGGTTGCCTGCGCGGCGGCTTCGGGAATTAGAAATGACATGCGGTCTTAACCTCTTGTGAATGTAGTCAAACGTGCAAAGCGGCTAACTCTACAAGTTTTGACACAAGCCGGCAATGCCTTCTTACAGAAGGCATTGCCGATACAGAAGCACAATGAGGAACTGGTGACGCTTTAGACGTAATCGCGGAAAAGCTTGCGGAATGTGCTCGGTGACAGCCCCGTCCAACGCTTGAAGGCATTGGTAAAACTGGTGCGGTCCGAGAAATCCAGTGACGCCGAGATACTGTCGATGCTCAGGTGCTGCTTTATCAGATAATCAATGGAATAGTGGAATCTCAATTGATCACGCAGCTCCGCAAAGCTGACATCCTGTTGCTGCAAACGGCGCTGCAAAGTGCGCTTGGACAGATTCAGCTCTTCCGCCACATGGCCAATGCTCAGGGGAGCCTGGCCGATGCGTTTTTGCAGAACT
>CAZEWY010000125.1:0-10576 GCA_964515945.1 uncultured Cellvibrionaceae bacterium | reverse complement strand
TCTTCTCCCACTTTTTCCACCGGCGAGCCACATACCGGACATTCACGTGGAAAGACGATAGCCCGAGCCGTGTCCGGCCGGCGGGTTTCGACCACGGACACAATCTGCGGAATCACATCGCCAGCGCGCCTGACCACCACTGTATCGCCAATCCTGACATCCAGGCGCTGTATTTCATCCTGGTTGTGCAGAGTCGCATTGGAAACAGTGACACCGCCAACAAATACCGGCTCCAGCCGCGCCACGGGCGTCACGGCGCCGGTGCGCCCGACCTGAAATTCCACATCGCGCAACAGAGTCATTTCTTCCTGGGCCGGGAACTTGTGGGCTACGGCCCAGCGCGGTGCCCGGGATACAAAGCCCAGGGACTGCTGAAGCTGAATGCTGTTGACCTTGAAGACGATTCCATCAATGTCGTAGGACAGGCTGGCGCGGCGCTCGCCAAGGCTGTGGTAGGAATCGAGACAGCCCTCGACGCCGGTGACCACAGTGGTTTCGAGGCTGGTTCTGAACCCCCAGGCCGCCAACTGCTCGAGCAGCTGGCTGTGGCAGTCCGGCGGCTGGCCCCCTTCCATGACACCCACGCCATAGGCGCAGAGCACCAGCGGACGCCTGGCCGTAATCTGGGGGTCCAGTTGCCGCAAACTGCCGGCGGCGGCGTTGCGCGGATTGACAAAGCCTTTGCTGCCCTGCTCCCGGGCCTGATCGTTGAGCTTTTCGAACCCGCTTTTGGGCATGTAGATTTCGCCGCGCACCTCCAGCCGGCTCGGGTGCTGCCCCTGATTCCTCAGCTTCAGGGGCACCGAGTGGAGGGTGCGTACATTCTGGGTGATATCCTCGCCGGTGGTGCCGTCACCGCGCGTAGCACCGCGCACCAAAGTCCCATTCTCGTATAGCAGATTGACGGCAATGCCGTCGTATTTCGGTTCGCAGACATATTCGATGGGATCATCGGATTTCAATCGATCCCTGACCCGCTTGTCGAATGCGCGAAGTTCCTCTTCGTTAAAGACGTTGTCCAGGGACAGCATGGGCAGTTCATGCCTGACGCTCTCAAAGGATTTGAGCGGGCCGGCACCCACCCGCTGGCTGGGGGACTCGGCAGTGATCAGCGCGGGGAACTCGGTTTCGAGTTCCTGCAACTCGCGCATCATACGGTCGTATTCCGCATCCGGGATTTCGGGGGCGTCCAGCACGTAATACTGGTAATTGTGATGTTCGAGCTGTTCGCGCAGTGACTGGACGCGATCTGTGACTTCGGATGGGGCGAGCATCGACGACCTGGCCTTCTGTTAATGGTTTGAATGCATTAGTCGCTGTTTGCGTTCAAATTCAATGACGCGCTGGCGACAGTGCTCTATGGTCTGTCGTGTCATTACGCTGCGGTTTTCATCCTTCAGTTCACCGCCCAGTTGCTCGGCCAGGGCTTTGGCCGTTTCGGCCATGTTGTCAAAGGCGGCCAAGCTGTCGTCTTCGTTGGGCAGACTCAGGAACATGGATAGGCCGGGTGTGGAAAATTCGGGCATGGCCGCCAGATCGAAAGTCCCCGGCACCACCATATTGGCGAGACTGAATTGCACTGGGCCGGAGCCGTCGGCGTTTTTGTGGCGGTGAAAGATATTCATGGAACCAAAGCGCAGCCCCTGATCCAGCAGCGCCTGCAGCAGTTCGGCACCCTCGAAGCGCTTTCCGGCGGGCGCCATCAGGTTCATGATCAGGACCTCATCGGGCTCACTCTTGTTGCGCGCCGGTCGCACCCTGTCCGATTTACCTTCAGCCGAAGTGGCAGTTTTTGCCGATGGAGAGGATGCGGGCGGCGGAGAGTCCGTCAGATCATCCATGGATCCCAGGCTGGGTTCCAATTCTTCGTAGACGGCCTGGTCGCGGTCATCGGGTTTTTGTCCATCCAGTTCCGCCTCATCCAACTCCCGATCGCGTTCATTATCATCGAACGCCTCATCGTCGGATGCTTCACTGTAGCTGTGATCTGGCGTCCAGTCTTCGTCCTCTTCCCATGAATTTTCGTTTTCCTGCGACTCGGCATCTTCAACGGAATCCATCAGCATAGGTACTGATTCTTCCAGGTTGAGCGCCACCTGTTCCGGAATGCGGCGCGGCGCGCCCACTGTCACCCGGGACTTGGCGAAAGACTCGCGCACGGATTTGGTGATGTTCTCGGCGTCGCGCGTATCTCTCTGGCTCACCACACGGGGTTCGCTGAAGGTGTCGTAGCCGGGTTCCGGCAGATCCTCATTATCGAATCTGCGCACATTGCGCGACATGCGCAAGCTTTCGCGTCTGGCGCGCCGCATCCGGCGCAGACCATCCAGAAAAATACCGACGATCAACAAACTGATAATGACGGTGAGCCACTCGCGCATTGCCTTTCCTACTAGTTAAAAATGATTTGTAAAAAAATCACTCACAGCTGCCCCACACTACGAAGACATGAATCCGGTGTTTGCTGATGTGACCGTCGCCAGCATGGATGCTGGCGCAGAGCCTACAGGGACGTATTCACGGCGTGTCACAACAGTGAATACCGGATTCATGTCTCCCCCGACACTGATATATTTTAAACCGCCGCAAGCTCCGCAGCCTCATCCACGTCCACCGTAACCATACGCGAAACACCCGGTTCATGCATGGTCACACCCATCAATTGGTGAGCCATTTCCATGGCGCTCTTGTTGTGGGTGATATAGATAAACTGCACCTGCGGGGACATTTCCTCCACCAGCCGCGCATAGCGCCCGACGTTGGCATCGTCCAAGGGCGCGTCCACCTCGTCAAGCATACAAAAAGGCGCGGGGTTAAGGCGGAAGATGGAGAATACCAGGGCTATGGCCGTCAGCGCTTTTTCCCCACCGGACAATAAATGAATGGTGCTGTTGCGCTTTCCCGGTGGTCGCGCCATGATCGCTATACCCGTATCGAGCATATCCTCGCCGGTAAGTTCCAGATAGGCATGTCCCCCGCCAAATACCTTGGGGAAGAGTTCCTGCAAACCGGAATTGATCTTGTCGAAGGTCTCCTTGAAGCGCGTGCGGGTTTCCCGGTCAATCTTCTTGATGGCATTTTCCAGAGTCTCCAAGGCTTCCTGAAGGTCTTCATGCTGGGAATCCAGATAATTCTTGCGTTCGGCTTCCGTCTTGTATTCGTCGATGGCCGCCAGGTTGATGGCGCCCAGGCGAGCGATGCGACCGCCGATCCTTTCAAGCTGCTGTTCCAGTTCGGGGACATCAAGGCCCTCCGGCATTTCCTGCAGCACCTGCTCCAGATCGAATTCCTCTTCCTGTAGCTGCTGTTTCAGCCCCGCGCTCTTGACGTCCAGGGTCTGGGCGTCCAGGCGCTCTTTTTCCAGATTGCCGCGCAGGCCGACCAGTAGCTGCTCGGCCTGATGACGCAATTTTTCTGCTTCGCGCAGAGCGCTCTCCACCTCTTCCACCCGGCGGCGGGCATCGCTCAGTTCGTTTTCCACGCTCACGCGCTTTTCCAGATTCGCTTCCAGTTCCAGCTTGTATTCCTCGACCGGCTCCCGGGTTTCTTCCAGGGACTGCGTCAGGTGTTCACGCCTTTCCTGCATGCGCTGCAGTTGATCGTCCAGCCGCTGTATGCCCTGCCGCACCGATTCCAATTGGGTTTTCACCGACTGGTGACGCATGGCCAACTGGTGGTGCCGGTCCTTGTCGTGACGCGCACGCTGGCGCGCCTCGTCGAGCTGGGTACGGATATCGTCACGCTTGCTCAGCAGTTGTTCGCGCTCTTCAGTATCGGTTTCCATGCTGGCGATGGCACGGTGCAATTGTGCCCGCGCATCGGCCAGATTGGTTGCCTCGGTCTTGAGCTGTTCCCTGGCATCACCGATTTCGCGGTCCACCCGCTGTCGACCTTCCAGAACCTGCTCGACCTTGGCCTTGCGCGCGCTGACCTGGGAGCGTACCTCGCTGTGTCTGATGGTCAACTGCTCCGCCTCGCGACGCAGGTTTTCCCGCTGACGCTCCTGGTCCTCAATCCGGTTCTTGCAATCGCCGAGCTGGGCGGAGAGGCTTTCAGTCTCCTCCTCCAGCCGGCTGATGGTGTCAGCCAACTCCTCCAGTTCCTGCTTGCGCGCAATGACACCGGAGCTGGCGTCCTTATCTCTGGCCACGCGCAGCCAGTTGGCGCCCAGCCAAAGGCCATCGCGGGTGACTACGGATTCTCCCGGTGCCAGGGAAGTGCGCAGGGCCAGGGCATCATTGAGTGTCTCGGCGGCGTGAATACCGGCCAGCAGCGGCTCGACAGCCACACTTGCCGTCACCTTGCTCAGCAGGCTGTCGGCGCCGACAGTGCCCGCGGAGGTCGCGGCACCGTCCAGTAAAGTCACCTCGCCCTGGTCCAGACCGGACAACACATCGGCCACGGCATCAAAATTCCCGTCGACGCAGACCGCCTGCAGTGAATTACCCAGCACGGTTTCCACGGCCTTGTCCCAGCCCGGCGCCACCTCCAGCTTTTCCGCCAGCCGCGGCTGCTGGTCCAGCTTGTGGTCCGCCAGCCATTCCGCCACCCGGCCCTTGTTCTGGCCGAGAGCTGCCTGCTGCAAGGCTTCCAGAGATGCGTGGCGCCCACGGGAGGTCTGCAACTGATTGCGCAATTGATCCAATTCACGAACCAACTCCTGCTCCCGCCGTCGGGTTTCCTCCAGCGCCTCGACAACCTCTTCAACCTGACCGCGCTTTTCCTCGACCTGCAAATCCAGGGTAGCCATTTCCTCGTCGAGTGCGCCGATTTCCTCTTCGACATCGCCCACCACCAGCGCCTTGCGCTCGGCCTCCAGGCGCTCGACACGCTCCAGCAGACGCTGCTGAACCTGATCCATATGCTTGATGCGCGATTGCTGCACCTCGGCCTGCTGGCGGGGTTCCGCGGCGCGCAGGTTGAATTGATCCCACTCCTGCTGCCATTCCTGCATGGCTTCTTCCGCCTGTAGCAGGACTTCGCCGGAACCCTCCTCGGCTTCATTGAGCAGCGCCAGTTCCGGTTCTATTTCCAGAAGTTCGGCCTGCCAGCCTTCGGTTTTCTGGCGATCCGCCGCCATGTGTTCCTCGGCTTCCCGGCAATCGCGGTTGGTCTGTTCCAGGTCCGTCTGCAACTGGCGCTCGCGTTCCTGGGAGTGCTGAATGGTCTGCTCAATGCGGGCAATATCCGCCCCGATGCTGTAGTAGCGCCCCTGGACTTCGTTGAAAACATCGCCCAGTTCCGTGTACTCCTGGCGATGCTTTTCGATGGCGGCGTCCTGGTGCACCTGATCGGTGACGGCGGACTCAACCTTCAGCTCCAGTTCGGTGATGAGTTTGTGCTTCTCTTGCGACGCAGTCTGCAAGGTTTGAAAGCGAAAGGCCTGCAACTGCGCCCGGAGCAGGCGCTCCTCCTTTTTCAGTTCAGTGTATTTTTCCGCCGCCTGGGCCTGGCGCTCCAGTCGCACCAGTTGGCGCTCCAGCTCTTCGCGGATATCGGTCAGGCGCTCCAGGTTTTCCTGGGTGCGGCGCATGCGGTTTTCAGTGTCGCGGCGGCGCTCCTTGTATTTGGAAATGCCGGCGGCTTCTTCCACGTACACCCTCAGCTCTTCCGGCTTGGCTTCGATCAGGCGGGAGATCATGCCCTGTTCGATAATGGCGTAACTGCGCGGCCCCAGACCGGTGCCAAGGAAGATATCGGTTATGTCGCGGCGGCGGCACTTGTTGCCGTTCAGATAATAGTTGTTCTGGCCATCACGGGTGACCTTGCGGCGAATGGCAATTTCCGCATAGCTGGCGTATTCGCCCTGGAGGCTGCCATCGCTGTTGTCGAAGACCAGTTCAATGGACGCCTGACCAACGGGCTTGCGTCCGCCGGAGCCGTTGAAAATGACATCGGTCATGGATTCACCGCGCAGGTTCTTGGCGGAGGATTCACCCATGACCCAGCGTACCGCATCGATGATATTGGATTTACCACAGCCGTTGGGGCCAACAACCGCGCAGAGGTTGCTGGGGAAGTTGACGGTGGTAGGGTCGACAAAGGATTTGAAACCCGCAAGCTTGATGCACTTTAAACGCATAAAAGAAACCGCACGAAAACCTTCGCTTATTAAAATTTGCAATTAATCGCGCTGGTGAACGCCGTCAATCGGCACCGGGATGATCCGGATTTCACGCTATCCGCAATGTCTGTTTATTCGCCCGATGGGCGCCCACGGGGACAGCGATTTTACACGCATATTCCCATGTTTACACCAATAGCCCCATGCCGGGAAACCCGCCAATGGCATATTGGATCAGGGGATCTGCTCGGCGATCACCAGTTCGAGGCGGACGGGTTCATCATCCTCCAGAGTCACGGGACCCTCGGTAGTCTGCCAGTCACCGGACGCCGGAATGGCATTGCCTGAAGCAGAGATACGCGCCACCACTTCCACCTGATCGAATTGGGACAAACTCATGCCCGGCGCCATGGCCATGGACTCGTCGAGGCTGACGGTTCGCGGCAGATCACTGGCCGAAAAGCGTTGAATGGCCAGCGGCATGCGCGGGCCTTTCGAGGCCCGCGCATAGACGAATACGGTCGCGGAGGGATCGACGGTCACGCCCTTGCCAAGTGAGACATCCACAATCAGGTCCGCCTCCACCTTGCCGGTTTGCTCGCCGGTTTCGGCCTCCTTTACCTTGCCATTGACGGCCAGCTCCGCCCGCGCCCGGGCGATGCCGCTGATCAGCGCCTTGGCGCCGGGAGCCTCTTCGCCCAGAATGTCCACCGCATGAGACCAGTGGTCGATGGCTTTCTGGAAATAACCCTGCTGGAAATCATCAATGCCGGCCAAGCCCAGAGCCGTGGGCATGTCCGGGTTGATCTCCAGGGCCCGCCGGGTGTTTTCGCGCACTTCAGGTGTAATGCGGTTGCCGGCTTCCAGAAACAGTGCCTGAGCCAGTTCAGCCATGATAAAAGGTGATTCCGGTTCCAGCTCGATGATCCGCCGGAAAGCGGCGACCGCCTGATCATAATCCCCGGCGTCCATGGCCAGGGTGGCCAGCAGATACCAGTTTTGGGAATTTTCCGGTCGTTCCTCCAGTCGGTGCGACAAGTCGTTGCGCAACTCGACTGTGAATTCCGGGTCCTGTTGCTCGCCGCTCTGCCAGGATTTGACCGCTTCATAGATCTCCCAGTCGTCCCTGCCACCGAGCTGTTCATGCATCACCCAGGCGAACAATGGCACCAACAGGGCCCCGGCAATCAGCAGTGCCAATCCGCCGCGCCTGTAACCATTGCCCCTGTAATCGCTGGCATCTTCCAGAAGTGCCCGCTGTTGTTCCACCTTGAGCGCGGCAAATTCATCGGCACTGAGATCGCCAACTTCCCGCAACTGTTCCAGCTCTGCCAGGTGTTCTTCATAAAGTCGGGCATTGGCCGCGGTGCGCGCCTGAACATTCTTTTGGTCGTCTCGATGCAGCCAATGCCCTACCAGCGGCCAGAGAATAAAGCCGGCCGCTATGCAACTGAGACCGAGGGATACTTGCCAATATGTCATGTGTGGATTATTCCAGTGAATCGTGCTTGTCGGAGTCCCGCGGGGGCGAGGTCTGTGCCTGGGCGAGCAGCCTGTCCAGCCGCGCCTGTTCTTCGGCGGACAGTGGTTCGTCGTGCCTGTCCTGGCGGTTCAGCAGACGCCGCCGCTGCCACACCAGCAGGAGTGCAATGCCTATAGCCACCCCAAATAGAACAGGCGGCCCCCACCAGAGTATCAGGGTATTGCTCTGCACGGGCGGGCGATAGAGCACATAATCACCATAGCGCTTCACCATGAAGGCCTTGATCTGATCGTCGGTGCGCCCATCCTGCAACTGACGGTACAACTCCCGCCGCAAATCCATGGCAATGGGAGAATCCGAACCCGCAAGATTCTGATTCTGGCATTTGGGACATCGCAGCTCCTCCACCAGCGTCTGGTAGCGCTCCCGCTGCTCCGCCGACGAAAATTCGAATACATCGACCGTTGCCAGCGCCGCCGCGCTCGCAATCAGCAGCGTCAGTGGAAGGATCTTTATCAGGAACTGTCTCATGGCGGACCACCGGTGCATCATTGCAGAACGGCGGAGTATAACAGCGCAGGCCCGAGCGCTCTAGAAGGCACTGTGCAAGCGGTCACCGATTCAAATTATCGGTTGACGCGGAAAGGATTATGGTTAAAATACGCCGCTCTTCAACGATGGGTGGTTAGCTCAGTTGGTAGAGCGGCGGCCTTACAAGCCGTAGGTCACAGGTTCGACCCCTGTACCACCCACCAAGAAGTCTGAGGGAGCAGCGCAGCGATTTTCACGGAAGAGAACAACCAAAGCACCACATTCGCGGACCGGTAGTTCAGCTGGTTAGAATGCCGGCCTGTCACGCCGGAGGTCGCGGGTTCGAGTCCCGTCCGGTCCGCCACTATTCCAGAAAAAGGCTCACAAGCAATTGTGGGCCTTTTTTGTTTCTGGAATGGTGGCGGACCGGACGGGCGAGACCCCGGATGGTTCGACAAATTTGCCGGGAGCAAATTTGGACAGCCGAAGGCTGGTCGCTCCTGGGCATCCATGCCCCCGCGACACTAATGCCTCCATGCATGTCGCCCCGAAGGGGTGAGTGCCAGGGATGGCACTCATCATTCCCGTCCAGAAAAAAGCAATTGTGGGCCTTTTTTTATGCGGGCTTCTCCTCCTGCCTCACCGCCCAGAGCGCTTTGCTGAACATAAAAAGCGCAAACAACGTCAGGCTCGCGCCACCGGCAAACTCCAAAACACTGGTGTGCCCCCAGTGACTGACACCGTAACCCGCCGCCAGCGCTCCCAAAGGCGCCATGCCAAACAATGCCAGCTGATACAGCGACATCACCCGGCCCCGCTCCCCATCCCTGGATACTGTTTGCAGCACAACCCGGCTCAAGCCCGCCGAACTGCCCGCTACGCCACCCCAACAGGCGACCAGAATATAAAGCCCCACCAGCTTGGGTCCCATCGCGATGGCCAGCATGATAGCGCCCGCGTAGACCAGGCAAAATAAAACCCCCTGCCCCGGATACTCGATTCGTTTCCGCTTCAGCAAAACCAGATGCGCCGTAATGATGCCTGCCAGAAAAACGAACTGCATGGCACCGTAGCCGAAGGCCGACAAACCATAGACATTACGCGCGAGCCAGGGCAGTAACATGACGAACACGCCCATGTGCATCAGACCGTTGAAGCTCACCAGCATGATCAATTGACGCAGCACTTTATCCGACCAGGCGGCCTTTATTCCCGACCGAATGGATCCATGCACGGTCTGGTCAGCGGTCGCCACCGCGGCCATGGTCTGGTGGCGCAAGGTTCGGTACAGGAGTACGCCGGTCAATGACAGCCCGGCCTGAAAAAGCATAAGACTGGAGACGCCAAACACTTCGGTGGCGCTGGCCAGGAGCACACCCAGACCCTGGGCGGAAAACTGGAAAACACTGGCGCGGGACAAAGTGTGCTGCAACAGGCCATCACCCACCGCCACCAACAGCTTTTCCCGCGCCGGCTGTACAAATGCATTGCCCGCACCCAGCACGGCGGCGTACAGGACAAGCCCGCCAAAACTCAGGTGGCCGGTCAGCAGCGCCAGCGCTGTGGTGCCATGAGCCAATGCCACCAGGCTACTGGCCGATACCAGTAATCGACTCGGGTGCCAGCGGTCCGCCAGGGCGCCAGCCAGCAAAATGATGCCCAGACCTGGCAGTAGATTGGCGGCCTGTACCCAGCCCACCTGCGCCGCCGGCAGAGACAGAACGCCCACCGCCAGCCAGGCCAGTATCACAATCTGAATGCCCATGGACAGCGCCGCCGAGGCGTGAGCAAAGAGAAACTGGCGGAATGAATGGGGAATAGGGTTGGACATAGGATTCTGTTGGCTCAAAAGGCGCTATTTTCACACATGGTTCAACCCTGTGCGACCCCGGACGAGCGATCTGGTGTATCCGAGAGCACAGAAAATTATTGCGCATTCCTTTCCCGCAGGCGGGGTTCGGTCACGGCTTCGAAGTGGCCGCTCTGCAAGCTGATCGCCTGGGTGGCGCCAAAGGGGCCGGATAGTCGCAATTGATGGCCCTTTTCCTTGAGCGCCTGACGCACCTCTTCGGGCATGGCCTTTTCCACGAACAGCTCTGGCGGTCTCCACTGGTGATGTACGCGAAGGCTGGCAACCGCTTCTTCCAGAGGCTTGTCGAAAGCCAGCGCATAGACGAGAGCCTGGAGCACCTGGGTAATGATGGTGGGTCCTCCGGCAGCACCCACCGTCATCACCGGCCGGCCCTTGGCGTTGGTCACTATGGTCGGACTCATGCTGGATAAAGGGCGCTTGCCCGGCGCGATGCTGTTGGCCTCCGCGCCCACCAGGCCGTAGGCATTGGGGACGCCGGGCTGGCTGGCAAAGTCATCCATTTGATTGTTCAGCAACACGCCCGTCCCCGGCACCGTCACCTTACTGCCAAAACTCGTGTTGAGTGTAGTGGTAATGGCGACCCAGTTGCCGTCGGCATCGGCAGTGGCTATGTGGGTGGGATGTT
>CAZEWY010000124.1:0-10579 GCA_964515945.1 uncultured Cellvibrionaceae bacterium | reverse complement strand
ACGGGGTACCATATCGCCCAGATTACCTATGGGTGTGGCGACGACGTATAGCGCATGCGCATCTGCTGCATTGTGATTATTCAACGGTAAAGCACCCTCTCAGCCCTTCGGAGTTTCTATGCGGCCCAGTTTGAAATACCTGTATCTGTTGGTCGGCGCGCTGCTGTTGGCAGCCTGCCAGACGAGCCCTGAAAAAGTTGCCCCGGGCGCTACCAGCGAGCTCGGTTATAGCCTTGAGCAAGTACCGCAACTGCTCGAAGAGGCGGCGGAAGCTCCCCCGGGCGAGAGCGCTGCCCTGATGCTGGACGCCATCGAGGTTTTGCTGGCCAATGGCGAGACTGACTGGGCGCACAACATCATAACAGGCATGGACCCCGTGACCCTAGCCGACAATGCCTACGCCCGCCGGCAACTGCTGGCCAGCCGGCTCGCGGTCGCCCGAGGATCCCAGTTTGCCGCCGAATATCAGTTGAATGAGCCGCGCCTGCTGGATATATTGCCCAGCCTGCCGCCGAAGCTGGCGATGGACCTGCGCGAACAGCGGGCGCGAGTCTATGTCAGCACGCACGAATACGTCGCCAGCATTCAGGAGCGCGTCCTGCTCGATCAGCTGCTGGCCGATGCGCCCAACATGGACCCAGCCGAGCGAACCGACGCGCGCAATCACAATCAGGACGCCCTCTGGGACACATTGATGCAGTTGTCTTACGGAGAACTGGAGCAGTTGCAAGAGCAGGCAGAGAGCCGGGTCCTCGAAGGCTGGTATACCCTCGCCGGCCTGAGCAAAAGCCATCAGGCCAACCTCGGCCAGCAGCTTGCCCTGGTTGACAATTGGGTGCGCACCTGGCCCGCCCACCCCGCCAGCCTGAGGCTGCCGGCGGATCTGCAACTGCTGCGCGATCTCGTGGAAAATCAGCCTAAGAAAGTGGCGCTGCTGCTACCCCTGACCGGGCCCCTGGAGCAGGCTTCCATTGCCATCCGCGATGGCTTTATGGCGGCCTACTACAACGCTCTGAAAGTCGGCGAGCCCGTACCGGATATTCATGTGTACGATACAGGCGCGATGGACGTTCAAAGTGCCTATGATCAGGCCCTGATCGATGGCGCGGAAGCGGTTATCGGTCCTCTGGAAAAAGACAACATATCGGACCTGGCACTGAGACCGGATCTGCCGGTACCGACACTGGCTCTCAATTATGCCGATACGCCCTACGGGGATATTGAGCAGCTCTATCAATTCGGGCTTGCCATTGAGGACGAAGCGCAACAGGTCGCACAACAAGCCTGGAGGGATGGCCACAGGCGCGCTCTGATACTTGCTCCCAACAGCAGTTGGGGCGATCGCAGTGTCGACGCCTTTTGGGAGAAATGGCAATCACTGGGCGGTACCGTAACCCGCGACTATCGCTATGGTGGCAATGATGCCTACCTGGGAGTCATAGGCGAGGCCTTGCATATCGATGACAGCAAGGCACGCGCTCGGGACATTCGCCAGCTACTCGGGCGCCGGGTTGAGTTCGAGCCTCGGCGCCGCCAGGACGTGGACATGATTTTTCTGGTTGCCCATACCCAACAGGCCCGTCAGATCAAGCCCACGCTCGCGTTTCACTACGCCGGTGATATTCCGGTCTACGCCACCAGCCAGATCTATAGTGGCGATGACCCGACCAGCAATCAGGATATGAACGGCATTCGCTTTACCAGCCTGCCCTGGTTCTTTAATGGCGGATCGCCGGAGCGCGAGGCTCTCAGCCGTTACGCCAGTACTGCCGCCAGCTTCCAGCGCCTCTATGCACTTGGCGCGGACGCCTTTCATCTGTACCCGCGTCTGAGGCAACTGCGCGAAGTCAGCCGCGCCCATTACTATGGCTACACAGGAGCTCTCAGCCTCAATGCCGCGGGAAAAATCGAACGGGAGCAGATCTGGGCTCAATTTGTCGGTGGCAAGGCCCAGGCCATGCCGACCTTGACGGAAGATGACCGCGCTATCGGAAACAAAAACTGAGGGACGGAATGGTGATCTTCCGGAAAACCCTCCGCACGCCGGCTTCCGCCGTCCATCCGAGCGGCGCCAGCGCTGAGCGGATGGCGGAAGCCTATCTCGAGGGACAGGGCCTGATACTCCTGCAACGCAATTTCCAGTGTCAGCTGGGCGAGATCGACCTGATCATGGAGCATGGCGAAAGCGTGGTCTTTGTGGAGGTCCGCTTCAGAAAATCATCGCTTTTCGGTTCCGCCGCCGAGACAGTTACCCGGAGCAAACAGCGTAAAATCGCCAATGCGGCCCGACATTACCTGCTCCACAACAAGCCAGCCCAGCACAGGCCCCTGCGTTTTGATGTCATTGGCATTATGCCGAAGGACACTGGCGGCTACGATTACGATTGGTTGCCGAATGCCTTTTACAGTGACTAAAACCAGGGACCATTAAAACCCAACCGGAGAAATCAATGAGTCAACGGGTATACAACCTGTTTCAGCGCAGCGTTGAAGCCAAGATGCAGGTGGGCGAGCACCTGGCCCCCGCCATTGCCAAAGCCAGCGACAGCATGGTGCAGGCGCTGTTGAACGAGGGCAAGATTCTCATCTGCGGCAACGGTCTGTCCGCCGCCCTGGCGCAGATGTTCGCCGCCAGCCTCTCCGACCGGTTCGAACGGGAACGGCCCGGCCTGCCGGCCATCTGGCTGGGCAGCAACCTCACCAGCTACACATCCATCGTCGCCACCAATGGCATCAATGACGTTTATGCCAAACCCATCAAGGCATTGGGCCAGGAAGGCGATATTCTGGTTGTAATTACCACCAGCGGCAACTCCGCGAATCTTACCAGCGCTGTGGACGCCGCGCGGCAGCGGGGTATGACCATTGTCGCGCTGACCGGCGGCGATGGCGGCGACATTTCACATCTTCTGGATGTCACCGACGTGGAAGTGCGGGTCGAGCTGAATGCGCGCAGCCGAATTCACGAGTTGCACCTCCTCAGCATTTTCTGCATCTGCGACCTGATCGATAACAGTCTGTTTGGAATTGAATAATATGTTTGTCTCGAAAGCGTCAGCACGATTTTTTGCGATCCTGGCCTACCTGATCCTGCTCGTCACCCCGCCGCTACTCGGCGGATGCGTCACGGTACTCGATGCCACCAGCGATGGTCCGATACGCCGCGATCCCGGCGAACGCACGCTCGGGGCCTACATCGACGACAAGCAGATCAAGACCATAATTTCCGTGAATCTGCAAAAAGCGGAACCCGCCCTTGAAAAAGCCAACATTGAAGTGACCGTATACAACGGTGTCGTGCTGTTGACCGGGCAGGTCCAGAATCAAAAGTTGCGCGAAAAAGCGGGAGACATAGCGCGCAACGTGCTCAAGGTTCGGCAGGTCTATAACGAGCTGCAAATACTGCCGAATACCTCATTCCTGTCCCGCGCCAACGACACCTGGCTGGCCACCAAAATCAACACCAAACTCATGGCTCACAAGGATATCGATTCCGACCGCGTCGTCGTCGTGGTCGATAACAGCATTGTCTACCTGATGGGTTTGCTGACACCTGTACAAACGGAAAAAATCACCGACGTCGCACGCACCACCAAAGGCGTGTCCAAAGTGGTGCGCGCGATTGAGTATATAGAATAGCTGGAAGTCAACCCTCCCTCTCCACTGCCATGGCAGTCGCCTCTCCACCACCAATACACAGGCTAGCCACGCCTCGGGTTTTGCCGCGTTTTTCCATGGCCGCGAGCAATGTCACCAGGATGCGCGCTCCCGATGCGCCAATTGGATGGCCCAGGGCCACGGCACCGCCGTTGACGTTGACTTTGTCGTGAGGCAAACCCAATTCCGTCATGGCCGCCATGGTCACCACCGCAAAAGCTTCGTTGATTTCGTAAAGATCCACTTGATCGGCAGACCAGTTAGTCGTTTCCAGTAGACTTTTGATGGCACCGACTGGCGCCGTGGTAAACCATTGCGGGTCCTGTGCGTGCTGAGCCTGGGCTCTGATCACCGCAATGGGTGTCAGTCCTCGCGCTTTTGCGGTGCTTTGTTTCATCAGCACCAACGCGGCGGCACCATCGGAAATGGAACTGGAGGTGGCGGCAGTCACTGTGCCGTCATCGCGGAAAGCGGGGCGCAATTGCGGAATTTTGTCAGGGCGACCGCGGCCGGGCTGTTCATCCGTTTCCACCACAGTATCTCCTTTGCGGTGTTTGATGGTCACTGGCGTAATTTCCCGTTTAAAGTCGCCATTTTCAATCGCCGCCGTGGCCCGCCGCAGCGATTCAATCGCAAACGCATCCTGCTGCTCGCGGGAAAAACTGTATTTGTCCGCAGTATTGTCGGCGAAACAGCCCATGAGTTTGCCTTCATAGGCATCCTGCAAACCATCCAGGAACATATGGTCATAGACCTGGTCGTGCCCGAGGCGATAACCGGACCGGGCCTTGGTCAACAGGTAGGGCGCATTGGTCATATTTTCCATGCCACCCGCGACCACAATTTCCGCGGCACCCACCATAAGCGCGTGCTGGGCGAGCATAACGGCTTTCATTCCCGACCCGCAGACCTTGTTGATGGTGGCGGTGGGAACGCCTGGCGGTATGCCGGCTCCGATCGACGCCTGCCGGGCCGGAGCTTGCCCTACACCGGCGGGCAGTACGCAGCCCATCAGCACTTCATTGACATCGCGTGGAGCTACGCCGGCATCTTCGAGTGCGGCTTTAATGGCTTGAGCGCCCAGTTGCGGTCCGCTTATTTCACTAAAAATGCCTTGCATACTACCCATCGGGGTTCGGGCCATGCCCACAATGACTACCGGATCTGTCATACAAAAATCTCCAGAAATTCATGATGCTGGTGTGGTTTCAAATATTGTTCGAACATTATTTCGAACATTGCCAAGGCAAGACCGATAAGTCCTCGCGAAGTTCAGGAGGATGCTTTACGCTTGGCTTGGACAATGCCAATGGTTAGACTAAGATCACTTAAAACGGCCATAAAAAGGATAATCTCATGAGTGTGACAACTATCATCGTGCTGGTCGTCATCGCGGCTCTCGTTTTTTACACAATTTCCATCTACAACACGCTTGTGCGCTTGAAGAACCGCTTCGAAAATGCCTTTGCGCAGATCGAGGTACAGTTGAAGCGCCGTTACGACCTCATCCCCAATCTGCTGGAAACCGCCAAGGGCTATATCCAGCACGAGAGGGAAACGCTGGAAGCTGTCACCCAGGCGCGCAATGCCGCCATGGCCGGCCTGAAAAACGCAGCGGATCATCCCGGCGAGGCTTCGGCGATGCATGAGCTAGCCGGTGCCGAAGGCGCACTGGGCAGCGCTTTGGGACGCTTCAATATGGTAATGGAAGCCTATCCGGACCTGAAAGCCAATCAGAACATGATGCAGTTGTCCGAAGAACTCACTTCCACTGAGAACAAGGTGGCCTTTGCGCGCCAGGCCTTCAACGATTCTGTCACCGAATACAACAGCTATCGCCAGAGTTTCCCCCCGGTGTTTTTCGCCAATATGTTTGGCCACCGGCAAGATGCAGAGCTGCTTGAGTTCGAAGACAGTGCCGCCATCCAGGCCGCGCCCAAGATTTCCTTTTAGACTCACGTCAACCACCAACCCGGCTGACCCTATGTCATGAATTTTTTTGCCGAGCAGGATCGCGCCCGCAGTAAAACCGGCTGGCTGGTCGTATGTCTGGTCGCAGCCGTGATCAGCCTGATTGCCATCACCACCGTGGCAGTGGCCGCGTTTATCTCTGTTGTTAACAAGAATGCCGGTCCCGTTAATCAGCCGTCGACCGGTATCATTGATCAGGTCCTGGCTAGGCTGACCCCCGAGTTAGCGGGTTCAGTCGCCCTGGTGGTGTTGATTGTCGTTGTCCTGGCGTCGCTTTATAAGCTTCTACAGCTCAACCGCGGCGGCAAGGAAGTGGCTCTCGCCCTTGGCGGCAGGTTGATCAACACCGACACCCGGGATGCCGACGAACGCAAACTTTTGAATGTCGTGGAAGAAATGGCCATTGCCTCCGGCAATCCCGTTCCCGGTGTCTACTTGTTGGAAGATGAAGCCATCAATGCCTTTGCGGCCGGCTTTGGGCGGCACGACGCGGTGATTGGCGTCACCCGCGGCTGTATTCAGCAATTGGACCGGGATGAACTCCAAGGCGTCATTGCCCACGAATACAGCCATATACATTTCGGGGACATGCGTTTGAACATGCGCCTGGTGGCCCTGCTGCACGGCATATTGGTGATAGGCCTGGTGGGCTATTTTGTGCTGCGCAGTGCCGGCGTTTCCCGGCGCAAGAATGCCGGGGCGCAGCTCGCCCTGGGTCTGGGATTGATTGTCATCGGCTATTGCGGCACCTTCTTCGGCAACATCATCAAAGCGGCGGTCAGCCGCCAGAGGGAATTTCTTGCGGATGCGTCAGCGGTACAGTTCACGCGCAATCCCCAAGGTATCGCCAATGCACTCAAAAAGATCGGTGGCTGGCGGCCGGGATCAAAGCTGGAGAGCCGCCACGCCGCCGAATACAGTCATTTGTATTTCAGCAACGGCGTCAATCAGCTATTGGGCAGCGTTCTGGCGACCCACCCGCCACTGGAGGAAAGAATCAAGCGCATTGACAAGCACTGGAACGGTCGCTTTGTCGATACTCAGCCGGCGACGCCATCGCATGAATCTGTCGGCAATGGGAACCACCTCGGCGATCAGACTGCCGCCTTTGCCACAGCCGCTCTCGCCGGTGCGCAACAGAGTGTGAGCCAGGTGAATGAGACCATCGGTAATCCCCGCGCCGGACATATCGCCTTTGCACAGGATCTTCTGGACAAGCTGCCCGAGGAACTATCCAGGGCGGCTCATGAACCCTATTCCGCCCGAGCCATTATTTTCGCGCTCCTGCTCGACGACAGCGAGTCAAAGCGTCGCACTCAAATGACCCATTTGCAGGACAATGCCCACCCCGCCACCTTCCGCGTCATCGAAACCATTGCCTCATTGGTCGCGCCTCTACCGCGCCGTCAGCACCTGCCCCTGCTCGAACTCTGCATACCGGCGCTGAAACAGCTGTCGCAACCTCAGTACCGGGTTTTCAAGCGCAATATGGCGGCCCTGATTCGGGCGGACAGGAAAGTGTCGCTGTTTGAGTGGGCTCTGTACCGTACCCTGACGCATTCTCTGGAAAACATCCGACCACGCGCCACCACTCACCTGAAAAAACAGCGGCGTCATTGCCAGTTGCTATTGAGTGCAGTCTGTTACGCCGGCAAGAATAGCCGGGCGGAGGCTGCCTATAATGCCGGCGCTAAAATCCTGGGCCTGTCCCCAGAATTTCGACTGGTCGGAGCGGCAAATATCCCGTTCAACGAACTGGATCAGGCGCTGGATGCGCTGGCAGGTTTGCAGCCCCTGGAGAAACCCCGACTGCTCAAGGCATTGGGCGCCTGCATCCATGCGGATGAAAAAGTCACTGCCGATGAGGCGGAGCTATTCAGGGCGGTGGCGGACAGTCTCGATTGCCCTGTACCGCCCTTGGTAGCCACCTAAACGCTGTATCAGTGGGCGGAGCCCCGCCCTGCTTTACTTGCGGCTTGCAGCTTCGTTATTTAACGATGCGCAGACTTGGCCGGGTTTCGACGGGCGATACGGGCTTTTTGGCTTTTGGTTTTGGAGGTTCCGGATCGGGGTCAGCTTCCCGCTCAAACATCATGCCCTGGCCATTTTCACGGGCATAGATACCGAGAATGGCGTGACAAGGCACGTAGATATCCGTGGGAATTCCACCGAAACGCGCATTGAATGACACGGCCTTGTTGCCCATTTCCAGCCCCACCACCGCGTGAGGTGCAACATTCAGCACAATCTGACCATCCTTGTTCACGTACTGTTGCGGCACCTGAACATTATTCGCGTGCGCATCCACCGCAATGTGCGGAGTGAATTCATTGTCGACGATCCACTCGTAGAGCGCGCGAATCAGATATGGGCGACTGGACGTCATTGCCATGGGAGTCTTTGTCTTTGACATTCTGATAAAGCCCCGAGTTTAAATGGAAGGTCAGGACACGCTACCCGGGCGCATTTCGCGCTCGAATTCGGTCAAACTCTGCTGAAAGGACTCGCGGCTGAATACCCGGTCCATATAATCGAGCAAAGGCGTTACCTGCCGCGTTCGCGGCAACTCAACCTGAAGGCTGTCCAGGCGCCAGAGAATCGGAGCCAGGCAGCAATCCACCAGCGTAAACTCCTCGCTCAGAAAAAACGGCTTATCGCTGAAAATGGGTGCTATCCCTACCAGGCTGTCTTTCAGCTCTTTCGCCGCCAAGGCGCGGGCGGCCTTGTCTTCACTGTGAACCAGGATATCGACCTTGGGGCACCAGTCATTCTCAATGCGATAGACAAACTGACGACTCTCGGCGCGAGCAACCGGGTACACCGGCAACAAGGGGGGATGGGGGAAGCGCTCATCGAGATACTCCATCATCACCCGGGTTTCGTAGAGCGTGAGGTCACGGTCCACCAAGGTCGGCAGCGAATTATAGGGATTCAGATCTCCCAGTTCGGCGGGAAGATTTGCGGGATCCACGTCTACAATATCCACTGTGACGCCTTTTTCCGCCAATACAATGCGTACGCGATGGCTGTAATGATCCCGACCATCAGAAAAATACGTCATGGACGAGCGCTTTGCCACAACTCCCATGAAACCCACCTCAAGTTGACTTGTTCTTGTAATTAGAAGAGGGGCAGTCAAGACTGCCCCTTTGGATCATGCTCCGCCATTAATCCCGGTCGTTTAACCGCAGATCAATGTACGTCTTTCCAGTATTCGCGATTCAGCAACCAAGTGAATACTAACAGAACGGACAAGAAGAGAAGGACATAAATACCAATTTGTTTGCGGCTCTCCGCACCAGGCTCCGCGACATATTCCAGGAAATTGACCAGATCGTAAACGGCCTGATCATATTCTTCCTCGGACATCAGACCCTTGACGTCGCCCAGCGCCAGCTCGGCGCACGGGTCCTGCACCACCTCGCCAGTCTCGCCGAGCACTGGATCACCGTGGCTATCGTGCAGCTCGCCGGGCACGCACTGAGGCAGCCCCTGCAGTTCGATCAAGGCGTGAGGCATGCCCACATTCGGGAAAACCCGATTGTTCACACCCACGGGGCGCGAGTCGTCCTGATAGAAATTGCGCAGATAGGTATAGAGCCACTCGGGAGAACGGGCACGGGCAACCAGCGACAGGTCTGGCGGTGCTGTGCCAAACCACGCCTTGGATTCTTCTTCAGGCATGGCGATTGTCATCAGGCTACCGATGTTCCGCTCGGAAAAAACGATGTTTTCCAGCATCACTTCGTGGGGAATTTCCAGATCGTCTGCCACCCGCTCGTAGCGGCTGAAGTCCAGTGAATGACAGCCCATGCAGTAGTTGGCGAAGTACTTGACGCCCCGCTGCAGAGATTCCTTGTTGTCGAAATCGGCCGTGAATTCATCACAGGGGATGGTGCCACAGGCACCACCCTCGGCACCGACAGCCTTGATGGGGACTATCACCAACACCAAGAACAACAACAGGCCACCCCAAACAACCTTGGCGCCCAAGCCTTTCATCTGCACACGCTCTGGTTCAGCCAACGTCTTTTCACGGCGGGTCCAGAACGGCATGCCGATGAAGTAGGCAAAATAAAGCGCGGTGCAGATCTGAGCCAGCAAAGTACGGGCACCGGTCGGCGCCTTCACGCCCAGGTAACCCAGTATGACAAAGGAAGCCGCAAAAACGATCAGCGCAATGCGACTGAACCAACCCTTGTAGCGAATGGACTTCACGGGACTCTTATCCAGCCAGGGCAGGACGAACAGAATGGCGATGGCAGCTGCCATGACGATGAAGCCAAGGAACTTGGACGTCAGCGGTCCTATGTCAATCGTGACCGCACGCAACATGGCGTAGAAAGGCGTGAAGTACCAGACAGGGGCAATGTGCTCGGGAGTTTTCAGGGAATTGGCTTCCTCAAAGTTGGCGTGCTCGAGGAAGTAACCGCCCATTTCCGGCATAAAGAAAATAATGCCACAGAAGACGAACAGGAAGACGGTAATACCGACCAGATCGTGAACCGTGTAATAAGGATGAAAAGCGATGCCGTCTTTGGGAATGCCATTCTCATCCTTGTTCTTCTTGATTTCGATACCATCGGGGTTGTTGGAGCCCACTTCGTGCAGCGCCACCAGATGCAGAAACACCAGAGCGACCAACACCAGCGGCAGAGCCACGACGTGCAGCGCAAAGAAGCGGTTCAGGGTAGCACCGGAAATCAGATAATCCCCGCGAATCCACTCGACGATGGCATCGCCAATCACCGGAATGGCACCAAACAGGGATACGATCACCTGGGCGCCCCAATAGGACATCTGTCCCCAGGGCAGCACATAGCCCATGAAGGCCTCGGCCATGAGCGCGACATAGATGGTCATACCGAAGATCCATACCAGCTCGCGCGGCGCCTTGTAGGAGCCGTACATCAGGCCGCGGAACATGTGCAGGTAGACCACCGCGAAGAAG
>CAZEWY010000123.1:0-10601 GCA_964515945.1 uncultured Cellvibrionaceae bacterium | reverse complement strand
CCGCTATTTTACCAAAGCCGGTACCCATGCAGGGGAATTTCAACAGCCTGTTAGGGGTCAAGTCTATTGAGGGAAAACACTTAGGTATAGAATCCCGCGACATCAAGACCATCCAGTGGTAAAAGATCGCCCCAACCTTTTGCCACCGGGAAAACCCGATGGCTAACGCCAACTTGACACCGACCCAGGCACCCCTTAATGCAGCTATATCTCGCCCCCATGGAAGGCGTTATTGATCATCATTTACGCCGTCTGCTCTGCGCGCCGGGCGGTGTCGATATCTGCGTTACAGAGTTCGTGCGCGTCAACAACCACCGCTTGCCGCCGAAGGTCTTCTACCGCTACTGCCCCGAACTCCTGGGAACACCTGAAACCTTTCTGCCCTGCCCCATCAAGCTGCAACTGCTGGGCAGCGACCCCGAGGCACTGGCTCAGAATGCGCTGCGGGCCGCACAATTGGGCGCCCCCGGCATCGATCTCAATTTCGGCTGCCCCGCCAAGACTGTCAACAAGAACCGGGGCGGCGCCTGCCTTCTGAATGAGCCGGACCTGCTCTACGAGATCGTCAGCGCCGTGCGCAAGGCCGTACCGGCGCATATTCCGGTGACCGCCAAAATCCGCCTCGGATACAATGATCGCGAACCCTATCTCGCCAATGCCCAGGCCATAGCCGCAGCCGGCGCAAACGAACTGGTGGTCCACGCACGCTCCAAAGCCGACGGCTATAGACCGCCGGCCTACTGGCACCATATCGGAGAAATCAAAGCCGCCGTGGATCTGCCACTGGTCGCCAATGGCGAGATCTGGAGCGTTGGGGATTATGTCCGCTGCCGCGAAGAATCCGGCTGCGATAGCGTTATGCTGGGGCGCGGCCTGCTGGCACAGCCAGATCTTGCCCAAGCGATCAAAGCCCATGCGCGGGGGGAGGAGTACAGGTTGATGGACTGGAGCGACTGCCTGGAGCTACTGCGGATCTTCTACCACGCCACAGCGGATATCTATCCCAAAAAGCACCTCGGCAATCGCGTCAAACAGTGGCTGGTCTACCTGCGCCGCAATTACCCTCAAGCCCGGGATCTTTTTGAGCAGATCAAACGGGAGCGTACGGCTGAGGGTTTTGAAGCGGTTTTCATGCGGCAATTGGCGATGAAGAATTGCTCAGCCGCTATTATGGATGGGCCAACCACAAACATGTGAGCTGCTAAATCGAAAGAAGCAACTGAAATGTAGCCTGTCGAACCAAACGCAACTTATATGTTTTGCACATGTTTGCACCATGAAATAAGTTACTTGAGCAACTAAAGGGCCGCCGAAAAGTGCTAGGGCTAAACTCAAACTCACCCTGCAAGAATAAAAATGATCATGAGAACCATGTGTAGCTCCTGGTGGCAACCAGACAATATGCAACTAAATATAGTTGCATATTGGTTGTAAGGCTGCTAAATTTGCAGTGAACCATAAGGATTCACCGGGTAATTGCCATGAGCAAAAGTGACAAGCTGAAAGCAAAGCTCAAGAACAAGGACGCCGCCTTTACCTGGAGCGAGCTGGTCACCCTGCTCACCAGCCTGGGCTACATGCAGCTTGAAGGTAGCGGTTCCCGCGTAAAATTTAGTAACGGTGATCCGGAGCAGCTTATCAGCTTGCACCGGCCACACCCTGGCAATGAGCTTAAAAGCTATATTCGAAAGCAGATTATTCAAACTCTGAGTGAAGGAGGTTTGATCTAATGTCCACCGTTCTTAAGCACAAAGGCTATTTTGGTTCTGTCGAGGCCAGCCCTGAGGACGATTGTCTCTTCGGCCAAGTGCTGTTCATCAAGGCCTTGGTGAGCTATGAAGGGCAAACTGTACGTGAACTCCAGCAGGCCTTTGGGGATGCCGTTGATGACTACCTGGAGACTTGTGCTGAGCAGGGAGTCGCGCCAGAGAAGCCCTTCAAAGGGTCATTCAATGTTCGGCTAGGGGCGGTTCGCCACCAGCGCGCAGCGGTAGCCGCAAAGCGCCACAACATTAAGTCACTGAATGACTTCGTAAGCCAGGCCATAGACCATGAGCTGGAACGGCTGGGGGCGTCTTAAGCTTATGTCAGCCCCATATTAAAGGCAGCTTCGGCTGCCTTTTCGCCTTCCTCCTTTGCTTATATTTTCGCGGCGCCGCTTCGCGCGTTAACCGAAAGTTTTAGATGGAGTAAAGACCTGACCCCGTTTGTCCTTTGGCGTCTTGCCCCCTTCCCCTTCTTTTGTTGACCATGTCATACGCTAGCGTTAGAGTATAAAAACCATGTCGCAAAAAGGAATTTTCGATGACACGCCCCCGCAAAGAACAAGTTTCCATTGAAGATACGCCCTATTACCATATCGTCTCACGCTGCGTTCGTCGCACCTATCTCTGCGGCTATGACAGAGCAAGCGGGATCAATTACGAACACCGACGACAGTGGATCGAAAATCGCATTCGCATCCTGTCATCAATCTTTGCTATCGACATTTGTGCCTACGCAGTAATGTCCAACCATATCCATTTGGTTACCAAGCTTTGTCCAAACGAAATAGACGAGCTGACCGCTGAAGAAGTGGTGGCTCGCTGGACAAGTCTTTTCAAAGGTCCCCTACTGGTACAGAAATGGCAAGCCGGCGATTCGCTTCATCCCGCCGAACTTCGGGTGGTCAACGACTGCATCGTCGCGTTCAGAAAACGGCTGGCGAGTCTAAGTTGGTTTATGAAGTGCTTGAATGAACCCA
The DNA here is from genome assembly GCA_964515945.1 of uncultured Cellvibrionaceae bacterium. GTDB lineage: Bacteria > Pseudomonadota > Gammaproteobacteria > Pseudomonadales > Cellvibrionaceae > CAYQQJ01. Next base: position 7,858 of record CAZEWY010000123.1, on the reverse strand, counting down.
TTGCACGCCAGGCGAATAAGGAAGATGGCTGCACCGGTCACTTCTGGGAGAGCAGGTATAAATCACAGGCTTTGTTGACGGAAGAAGCGCTGCTGTCGTGCATGACCTATGTAGATCTCAACCCCATCAGAGCCAATATGGCGACTACTCCGGAAAAGTCCGACCATACAAGCATCAAGGAACGTATCAATCCCACGTTCAATCTCGCACAAGCGGTGCACGAACAAACCGAGCTACAGGCGCTGATACAATTCGAACTGCCAATCAAACCCTTGGCGCAATTTGAAGGCGCGGTTACCAGTAAAGAGCAAAATGGAATTCTTTTCTCGCTCGTCGACTATCTTGAACTCGTCGATTACACAGGCCGCGCTATGAGACCAGACAAACGAGGCGCGATATCCCGTCAGCTACCACCCATCCTGATTCGGCTTAATCTGGATGAGAAGTCATGGCTTCAGAACGCCACTCAATTTGAGAAAGACTACTCTGTTAAATACTCGAGGCACAGGCGAAAAGCCACCGCTGCCTAACACCTCACATACACCAGAATCCTTAAACGCAACATCGTTAGGGCTTCGCTCGCCTGGATTTCCGGCAGATGTCGGCGAAACGGCCATTTTTGACATATCGCTAAATTTTTCGCTTAACCCGTAATCAAAAAGGGTTCTCTGGCGATCAACACAGAGAAAAATCAATGTCTTCTTTAGCAGTGCCTGTCCCTCTGTTCTCCCCTCCACAAGATAGCGACTGAAAGATGAACATACCGTCTAATGGTTTGAACGAGGAGATACATCAATAAAAACACCTCGCCACTCGAAGGGAAAAACCAAGCAGAAACTATGTAGCCCTAGGCGTACTGCGTTTGAATCCATTCGCGATAAGAGCCGTCCATTACTTGTCGCCACCAGTCATCGTTTGCCAAGTACCACTCCAAGGTTTTGCGGATGCCAGTTTCGAAGGACTCCGCAGGCACATAACCGAGTTCACGACTAGATTTGGTGGCGTCTATGGCATAGCGCCGGTCGTGGCCAGGCCTGTCTTTCACGTAGGTAATGAGGCCTTCCGCACGCCCATCGGCTGCCGATTGAGCTTTAGGATACTTGTCCTTCAGACTCTGATTTTTCTGAAAGACTTCGTTCATCATCTGGCAGATAAGCTGCACTATGTCGATGTTTGCCCACTCGTTATGCCCACCAATATTGTAGGTTTCACCTACTTTGCCTTTTTTTAGTACCAAGTCTATACCCCGGGCGTGATCATCTACATACAGCCAGTCGCGAATTTGCTGTCCGTCACCATATATCGGCAAAGGTTGGTCGTAGAGTATGTTCGTTATCACCAGCGGAATAAGCTTTTCGGGGAAATGGTAAGGGCCATAGTTATTGGAACAGTTGCTCGTGGTGACATTTAATCCGTAGGTATGGTGGTATGCTCTTACCAGATGATCGGACGCAGCCTTACTAGCTGAGTACGGCGAATTGGGAGCGTATGTTGTCTGCTCCGTAAACGCTGGATCACTTGGCCTCAACGTGCCGTACACTTCATCGGTAGAAACGTGATGGAACCGGTGTGGTACCGAACCTTTTGGACCATCCAACCAGACCTTTTTGGCAGCCTTTAGGAGACTGTGAGTGCCGATCACATTAGTTTTGATAAAAGCATCTGGGTCTGTAATCGAGCGATCCACATGAGATTCAGCGGCAAAATGCACCAGTGTATCTATAGCGCGCTCCCGTAGCAGATTTTCTACCAAGTCTGAGTCGCATATGTCCCCCTGCACAAAGTGGAAGTGGTCATTTTTTGCCACTTTGCTCAGGTTGTCCAGATTGCCCGCGTATGTAAGTGCATCAAGCACAATGATTTGATCATTCGGATAGCGCGAAAGCCAGTAATGAACGAAGTTTGCACCAATGAAACCGGCTCCACCGGTTACCAAAACTCTATTACTCATGTAGTAGCGGCCTTATTTTCGTCTTGTTGCGTAATTAGCTCGTCGAGCATGGCTGACAGTTGCCTGCGCCAGTGGATTGTTTCCAAACCCAGCGCTTCTTCAGTTGTGGCTTTATCCAAAACCGAGAAAGAGGGTCTAGCAGCCGGAGTCGGGTACGCAGCTGTCGGAATAGGTTTAATAGGAATCGCGTTTTTAACAAGCCCTTTCTCCATGGCCAGTTCCTGGATGGCAACTGCAAAGTCGTACCATGAAGCCACACCTGCATCTGTCCAATGATACACGCCATGAAGCTTCGCTTTATCAACTGCTCGCCACAGCGATACCGCCAATCCTCGCGCCCATGTGGGGCTGCCGACCTGGTCGCTCACCACATTTAGAGCGGACTTCTCGTTCATGAGGCGCAACATCGTCTTGACGAAGTTGCTACCATGAGAGGAGTATACCCAGGCAGTGCGGACAATCAGCCCCTCTCCCGGCAAAGTGGCTAAAACAGCTTTTTCTCCGGCAAGCTTAGATGCCCCATATACTCCGAGCGGGTTGGTAGCGTCATCCGGGCAGTAAGGCGTCGTCTTCTGTCCATCAAAAACAAAATCAGTAGATACGTGAATCAGGCGGGCATTCAGATGCTTACAAGCTTCGGCAAGTGCACGTGGACCCGTCTCGTTGCTTGCGTATGCCGCGGCCGCTTCGCTCTCCGCCTTGTCCACTGCGGTATATGCAGCAGCATTAATAATGATGTCGGGACGAAATCCTTCGACAGCATCAAACACCGCCGCCGATTTGGTAATATCCAGTTCACCGCGGCCGATAGATTTCAACTCGACTCCGTTTGGCGCCGATCGCTCAAGCTCCCAAGCCAACTGCCCGCCTTTCCCCGTGATTAGTACTCTCATGTCGTCAATCCCAATCACGGGAATTTTGGAGCTTCAATAAATGAGAGTCCTACAGCGTCTTTTTCGGACAAACGAGGTTCGCCACCTGCCGGAATAGGCCACTCTATTCCCACGTCAGGATCGTCCCATCTGAGAGAAACCTCAGACTGTGGATTGTAATAATCAGTGCATTTATAGATGAATTCAGCGTTATCGCTAAGAACATAAAACCCATGAGCAAAGCCTTCAGGCACCCAAAATTGTCGCTTATTATCTGCTGAGAGCTCAACACCAACCCATTGTCCAAAGGTTAATGAAGATTGGCGCATATCAACCGCCACGTCGAAAACAGTGCCGCTAATGACTCGTACCAACTTTCCCTGCGTATGTTCTAGCTGATAATGCATGCCACGCAGAATTCCTTTGACCGACTTACTGTGGTTATCTTGCACAAAAGGCTTTGCGTTCGTGTTATCAGTAAAATTATCTTGACGGAAGACCTCCATAAAGAATCCCCTTTCATCACCGAAAACTTGAGGCTCAATGATCTTTACTTCCGGAATTGTTGTCTCGATGAATCTCATCAAAAAACCTGCTCGTCTATGAGTTTAAGAAGATACTCGCCGTAGCCACTTTTCCGCAAGGGTTCTGCAATCTCTCGCAGCCTTGTTTTGTCAATCCAGCCATTACGAAATGCGACCTCTTCAGGGCAATTAACTTTCAGCCCTTGACGCTTATCGATAGCAGAAATGAATTGTCCAGCTGCAAGAAGATCATCATGAGTACCTGTGTCCAACCAAGCCGTGCCTCGACCCATAACCTTAACCTTCAGCGTGTCCTCTGCTAGATAACGATTAATAACATCGACAACCTCTAATTCGCCGCGAGCGGAAGGTTTCACTTGTTTAGCGTAATCGACCACCTTATTGTCAAAAAAATAGATACCGGGTACAGCATAATGAGATTTAGGGTTATCTGGCTTCTCTTCAAATGATACTGCTTGGCCTTTTCTATCAAACTCCACTACGCCGTAAGCACTTGGGTTAGCGACATGATAACCGAAGACTGTGCCGCCTTCAGCATGCTCGGCTGCGGCCTTTAGATCTTTTTGGAGATCATGACCGTAAAAAAGATTATCTCCTAATACCAAGGCAACAGCAGAACCCTGCAAAAACTTTTCACCTATTATGAAGGCCTGCGCCAATCCCTCTGGATACAGCTGTACCGCATACTTAATCGAAACCCCAAATTGCTCTCCGTTGCCCAAGAGCGCTTCAAACCGTGGCTTTTCTTCCGGCGTAGCAATAAGAAGAATCTCTTTGATGCCCGCTTGCATTAGTGTACATAACGGATAATAAATCATCGGCTTGTCATACACCGGCATTAGCTGCTTGCTTACCACTTTAGTCAAGGGATAAAGTCGTGTCCCACTACCACCGGCCAAAATGATACCTTTTCTCATGCATACTCCACTAATTATCAGGGGTTTTTGCTACGGAAAACTCCGGAAAAGCCATAAATATTGACATTATCTTACTCTTTTAACGCCGGACGACGACCTGAAATCTCCACCATTAGCTGCAATTTTGGCTGCCGTGATATAACGCTCAATTACTAGCGCCTCGTCAAATTTCCTTTCCGCTAGCTCTCTGGACGCAACCGCCATCTCGCTCCTTCCAGATTCAGGTAAGGATAAAACTTTCTCCAGTCCAGCCATCAGCGACTCCGTCGATCGCGCTTGAACAAGAAACCCATTCTCACCCTCAAGGACGACGTCGCTGCAGCCGGGCGTATCTGTTGTCACAATGATTTTCCCAGCAGCGGCGGCTTCTAGCAATGATCTAGGTGTGCCCTCTGGATAGTAGGACGGCAATACAACGCAGTCTACCTCGCTTAAAAGCGACGGCATATCCGTAACATGGCCTAAAAAAGTGACTTTTGAATCCCCAAGATACTCTTTCATTTGATCCAAGCTAACTCCCCGTATAGAGTTATCTGAAATACCGGCCAAAAGGAATCGGCAATCGGGATACTTAGCTAGTAGCAATTGCGCAGCCTTCAGATACTCCAATACACCTTTTGGATAAATTAGTCTCGACGCCAGCAAAAATGTAAAACTCTCGTGTGGACTGACCAAGCCTGGCCTGAATCTAGATAGATCGACACCAGATCCTGGAAGCAGCTCTGTACGATCTTCGGAGACCAGGTTTAAATTAACTGAAGCTTGTTGATCACTGGCATTCTGAAAGAATACCTGCTGCGCAGTTCGGAAGAATGTTCTTGTGAGAAGCCTATATAGCATGCCTGTCGTGCCCCGCAGTTGAGACGCAGAGCCAACTCCAGATACGTTTGGTAAACATGGAATGCCCAAGGCCCAGCATACAATTAAACCATAGAGATTCGTCTTTGGATTGAACGTAAAAAGGACATCGGGTCTACTTTTTCTCATAACCCTATATAAGTGAAAAAGGGATAAAAGCTCTCTGAACCAACTAACGTTGACAGAATTCAGGGGAAATGTATGAACGCAAACACCTGCCAAAAGAGGATCTGACTCACCTGAACCACGGGCAACAAAACACTCGACTTCATGTCCTTCTTTAGCAAACGCCGCAAGCGAGTTAACTCGGAAATTACTAAGGTACCAAGCTGAGTTGGCTAAAAAACCCACTTTCATCTATTATACCCACATTGCCAAACCATAAGGAGCGTTCCTGATAGCATTCTCCAAAATCATGCTGTCAGAGCAACGGTCACATCACCATAATCGATCAGAAATGGCATTACCCTAGAACCTCGTCGCTTCGACAAATTTTAACCTACCAATCCCCGCTCTCATGGAATCGGAGGAGGTGTCAGGACTTGCAAAGGACGCCGGTATTGCGATAGAGCAGATGATTCAACTTTAGTCGATTGTCATCCCGATTATTGGAGCCGAACATTATCGTCTTCGAATCCAGTTTGAAAATCACCGCTGAACCTTCAGGACATGCTACCGCCCTTAAACAGTCCTTTTTCCTTCAGTTCCTCAATACTCGTTGTATACGCAGATTCGCGAACTGATTGCGAGGCAACCCATTCGCAAAACTTTCTCAAGCCTTGCTCAAATGAGACCTTCGGCGCGAAGTCGATGAACTCTCGGGCCTTTCGCGTATCGGCATAGTTATGCCTGATATCGCCAACGCGGTAGTTTCCGCTGATTGTTGTAGCTACTGATCTCCCGTACGCTTCAAAAAGCTTTTCCACTACCTGATTCACCGTTATTGGAATACCCGATCCGATATTAAACACTCTATTGTTGGCATTAGGATTAAGTACCGCACTGCAGGTCGCGTCAACTACGTCATCGATGTACACGAAATCTCTGCTTTCGCTGCCGTCTTCAAAGATGTTGATGTCTTGTCCATTCAAGATTAATGCAGAAAAAATCGAAAGGATGCCTGTATAGGGATTGTTGAGAGATTGCCCAGGGCCGTATACATTCTGGTAACGCAAGGCACACGACGGCACACCAAAAGATCTCCCGAAAAGCATAAACATTTGCTCTTGAACCTGCTTAGTTATGCCATAAAATGACGCAGGCTGCACCTTAGCATGCTCATCTGTTGCAATTGCATCAACGTCACCACCACAAATGGGGCAGCGAGGGTCAAACCTTCCAGCGTCCAGATCCGCCTCTAGTCTGGAGCCCGGATACACGACGCCATCTCGGGGGCAGTTGTAAGAACCTTCTCCAAATATCGCCCTGGACGAAGCAACAACCATTTTTTTGAACTGCGATCGTTTTGCCTGAACAAGCTGTAAAATCATAGCAGTTGCTTGAATATTGACCATTGAATAATGCTCAATATCGTACATTGACTGCCCTGTTCCAGTTTCCGCCGCCAAATGTATTAGTGCGTCACAATCTGTCAAACATTTAGTCATTGCATCTCTATCACACACATCGGCTTGAATACACTGAACCCCGTATGACTCCAGGTCGCCAAAATCGCTACCACCATGGACTTGTGGGGACAAGTTATCAACGACCCTTACGTTCACACCTGCGGATACTAGCTTTTTCGCTACCCTTGAACCAATAAACCCAGCACCACCTGTTATGAGTACACGTTTCAAGAAAACCACCTTTTCCTATTATAGTTTCAGTAACTGAGGCTTGACCCTCTCCTAAATTTTTCCGAACACGGAGGTTCGGCAAACAACCTGTAACATCTAGAAGCTCAACCAGACCCGCGAATGAGGCGCAAATACTGCTCAGCTATCTTATCCATGGAAAACTGCGTTGACCACTTTATAATTTCGAGCTCGTTGAAGCTGGAAGATACACAGTCGTCAATCCCCTGAGCAAGATTTTCGGCATCGCAGACTACTCCTGTTCGGCCATGCGACACCAACTCTTCTGATCCGCCAGAATGCCTACAGACAACGGCTGGCACACCAAAAGACGCAGCCTCAACGATCACGTTCCCAAACCCTTCGTATTCCGAAGGTAAAACAACACATTTCGCCCCATGAAAAATATTATTTAGATTAGCATCAAAACCCATGAATCTGACATGCGACTCCAATCCAAGCCCAACGGTTTGAGCAAAGAGATCTTTCTCTAAAGGGCCATCACCATATACTTCCAAGACCCAATCCTCCCGAACTCTCACTAATTTTTGAAAAGCAGAGATAAGGAGATGCACCCTCTTAAGAGGAATAAGTCGCCCCACATATACGACTCTATTGGCTCTATTAGAAGTACGGCGAGGCACGTCTTCACAGTGGACCGGATTATAGATAACATCTATTCGATCTGGATTAATACCATACTTTGCAACCAGATCACTTTTTACCGCGTTGGATACCGCCACCACCGATACGCTCATACTCAGATACAGCTTAGTCAAGATACGAACTAGTTTTGTAACCAAGGCCATCCTGGAGTCGCTTTTGCTCCGGGTCGTGTGGTCAACAAAAATTAAACGCACATCAGAAACCGTAGATACAAGGCCCGCGTGCAAATTGTTAAAAAAAATACCAGAAATAA
>CAZEWY010000122.1:0-10626 GCA_964515945.1 uncultured Cellvibrionaceae bacterium | reverse complement strand
AGCCGTAACCGATCCACCCGGTGAATTGATATAAAGGTGTATGTCCTTGTCGGGATTTTCGGCCTCGAGGAACAAAAGCTGGGCCACGACCAGATTGGCCATGTGATCTTCGACCTGGCCAACCATGAATATCACTCGCTCCTTGAGCAGGCGCGAATAGATATCATAAGACCTTTCGCCACGAGCAGTCTGCTCGACCACCATGGGGACAAGCGAGCTTTGGGGGGCGGCGAGTGCGGAATCCATTAAATCGAATCTAGACATAAATAGGTTAGTTTCCCTGAAGTGAATTGGCGCCAAAAACATCATGCGGTGTGTCCACTCTGGCCCTCTGGGGCGGTGGGCCTGGCCACCCTCTAGAGCTTACCCCGAGCCAGGGAAAATGCCAACTCTCTCCGAGCGAGAGCTCCGGGAATTGCCTCCTGGCCGAGAGGGCTCGGGAGAGCCTCTACGCCCTCCCGGTCGGACTACTTCTGGTCCGGCTTGATAGCCTCGTCATAGCCGACTTTCTTGTCGGTTACTGTGGCCTTGTCCAGGACAAAATCCACAACCTGATCTTCCAGGGCGGCCGCTTCAACACTCGCCAGCAGCTGTTCATTACTGTAGTAATGCTGAACGACAGCCTCCGGCTCTTCATAGGTCGACGCCTGCTCTTCAATCAGAGCTTTGATGCGATCCTTGTCCGCCGTCATTTTTTCCTGCTTGATGATCTCCGAAATCAGCAGACCCAGCGCGGTACGGCGCTCCGCCTGCTCGCGGAACATGTCGTCCGGCAACAGGGATCTCACGTCCAGATCCTTGCTCAAACCGCCATACTGCTGGAGTGTCTGGCGACGCAACGCGTCAATCTCGGCAGCAACCAGCGCCTTGGGCAGATCGACCTGGTTCGCTTTCAGCAACGCATCCATGACCTGGTTCTTAACCTTGCCCTTGACCGCCTTGTTTTTCTCGCTTTCCATGTTGTCCTTGACGTCGGCGCGGAACTTCTCCATCCCGCCATCCATCACGCCAAACTTCTTGAAAAACTCTTCATCAAGCTCTGGCAACTGTTGTTCGGAGACGGACTTGAGGGTCACCTTGAACTCGGTGGCGGCGCCCTTCAGGGATTCCACCTGATAGTCGTCCGGGAAGGTCAAGGACAGGGTCTTTTCTTCTCCCGGTTTCATACCGATGATGCCCTCTTCGAACCCGGGAATCATGTTATTGGAGCCGATAATCAACTTGTGCCCTTGCGCAGAGCCGCCCTCGAAGGCTTCGCCATCTTTGGTGCCGACAAAGTCAATTTCGACCCTGTCTCCGTCCTGCGCGGCGCGCTCGGCGATTTCCCAGCCGGCCTGGCTCTTGCGCAGCACGGTTATCATGTTATCAACGTCGGTTTCAGTAATGTCAGCGTCGTAGCGTGTCACTTTGATATCGTCGAGACCCTGAATCTTGATCTCGGGGTAGACTTCAAAGGTCGCCACAAACTCCACATCCTTGCCCGGCTCTATCTGCTTGGGCTCGATGGAAGGCTGGCCCGCCGGGGTAATGGATTCCTTGCGCACCGCATCGTAAAAGGAGCGGTTGATCGCGTCGCCCAGAACTTCCTGGCGCACACCGGCCCCATAGCGCTGCTTCACAACTTTTACAGGGACCTTGCCCTTGCGGAAGCCCTTTATCTGAACGGTTTTAGCCGCTTCCTGCAAACGCTTGTCAACTTCTGAATCAATGACGTCAGCGGGTATACCCACCGTTAAACGGCGTTCTAAGCCCGATGTTGTCTCGACTGAAACCTGCATGATGGTCCTCGTGAAAATAGGTAGGGAGCTCAATAATCCGGTGCCACTGAAGCCCGATAAAATGTGGTGCGGTCGGAGAGACTTGAACTCTCACGCCTTACGGCACTGGAACCTAAATCCAGCGCGTCTACCAATTCCGCCACGACCGCTTAACGTGTGCTTCGATCACCACGCCAATATACCCTCCATGCCATTGATTTTATTCAAGAAAATCATAAACATAGGGCATCTCACCTGCGTGAGGGGATGGAATTGTGCCACAGACCGGTAGGGCGTTCAACAAAACTGTCGTTATTCTCACTGAGGGCATACCGCCTGGGCTCCGCATTCTCCGGGCCATCAGATAGCGTTGTTGATAACGGACCGACCGTTGGACCCGATCGGCCTCGTCATATCAGCAAGCGCTAATTCAAGCGCTCCACGACGGTGGTAATGCCCTGGCCCAGCCCGATACACATGGTGGCCACACCCAGACTCGCATCCGTGTCCTGCATGACCGATAACAACGTGCCGCTGATGCGGGCACCGGAGCAACCGAAAGGATGCCCCAGGGCGATGGCGCCGCCATAGAGGTTCACTTTCTCGTCCATGGCGTCGAGCAGCTTCAAATCCTTGAGCACCGGCAAGGCCTGTGCGGCAAAGGCTTCATTGAGTTCCACCCGGTCTATGTCATTGATGGTGAGCCCCAGTTGCTTGAGGGCCTTTTGCGTTGAGGGCACGGGGCCATAGCCCATGATGGAAGGATCCACGCCGGCCACGGCGACGGCAATGATGCGAGCCACGGGCTTCAGCCCCAGCGATTGGGCCCGTTCGGCGGACATGATCAGCATGGACGAGGCGCCATCGGTTATCTGCGAGGAAGTCCCCGCGGTCACGGTGCCGCCCCTGGGGTTGAACACGGGCTTGAGGGTCGCCAGTATTTCCGCAGTGGTTTCCGGGCGTATGGTTTCATCGCCCCGAATCATCTGCGGCGCACCCTGCTCATCATGGCCTTCGATGGGAATGATCTCACGGGCAAATTTCCCCTCGGCGCGCGCCTTTGCGGCGCGCTGGTGGGAACGCGCACCGAAGGCATCCATTTGTTCGCGGCCTATACCGTGCAGAAGGGCCAGGTACTCGGCGGTGAGCCCCATGGAGCCCGCCGCCTTGGCCACCGATAGACCCAGACGCGGGTTCGGATTCTGGCTCTGGTTCATATCGATGTGGCCCATATGCTCCACGCCACCCACCAGGTACACATCGCCAAAACCCGCCCGGATATTGGCGGCAGCCGTGTGCATGGCGGACATGGAGGATCCGCACAGGCGGTTGACGGTCTGGGCCGGCACCGTGTGCGGCAGACCCGCGCGCAGCACAATATTGCGCGCCAGATTGAAGCCCTGTTCGTCGCGCTGCATGACACAGCCCCAGATCACGTCGTCAATATCGGCGGGATCCAGCGCCGGGTTGCGGGCCAACAATCCCTGAATCAGGGCCGCACTCATATCATCGGCGCGTACATGGCGGAAGCAGCCGTTTTTGGAGCGCCCCATGGGGCTACGGGCGTAATCAACAATTACCACATCTCTCGGATTCAGGTTCATTATCCGTTCTCCCTTGAGCCAGGTGCGTCATTGACGGAATAGTAGGTTGCATGATCAGCCGCCTTTTGCTGCATGGTCTCTGGCGGCACATAGAGCGGGCCCAGATCCGCAAACTTGCCGGCCATGGCAATAAAGGCCTCTATTCCCATATCGTCTATCCAGCGGAATATGCCTCCTCTGAACGGCGGGAATCCGAGGCCATAGATCAGTGCCATGTCGGCTTCCTCCACACTGGCCACTATGCCCTCGTTCAGGCAGCGGACCATTTCAGTGGCCATGGGCACCATCAGGCGAGCAATAATGTCCTCATCATTAAATTCCCGGGGTTCGGCAACAAACGGCTTCAGCAGATGGTGGGCTTCATCGGTGGGCACTTTTTCCTGCTTACCCTTTTTGTCCAGCCGATAGTCATAGAAGCCCTTGCTGTTCTTCTGCCCATAGCGACCGGCCTCATACATGATGTCGGTACAGGCCTTGAAGTGCTTGGTCATGCGCTCGGGGAAACCTTCGGCCATGACGGACTCAGCATGCACACCTGTATCAATCCCCACCACATCGAGCAGGTAGGCGGGCCCCATGGGCCAGCCCCAGCGCTCCATGACCTTGTCCACCTGCTGAAAATTGGCGCCATCGCGCACCAGCATGGAAAAACCGGCAAAATAGGGGAAGAGCACCCGGTTCACCAGGAAGCCCGGACAATCCCGCACCACCACGGGCTTTTTGCCGAGTGCGTTGGCGTAGGCCACTGTGCGCGCCACGGCTTTATCCGACGTTTTATCTCCGCGAATAACTTCCACCAGCGGCATGGCATGGACCGGATTGAAAAAATGCATGCCGCAAAAATTCTCCGGCCGTTCCAGCGCCTGGGCCAAACGGCTAATGGAGATAGTGGAGGTATTGGAGCAGAGCACAGTGTCGCTACCGACCTGTTTCTCGACCTCACCCAGAACGGCGTGCTTGACCTTCGGGTTTTCGACCACGGCTTCCACCACCAGGTCGACCTGATCAAAGCCCTGATAACTCAGCGTCGACTCAATGCGGCTCATGGCCGCGGCCATATCGACGGGTGTCATGCGCCCGCGATCAACGCTTTTCGCAAAAAGTTTGGCCGCCTCGCTCAGCCCCAGATCCAGACCTTCCTGGGCAATATCCTTCATCTTGATGGGCACACCTTTCAAGGCAGACTGATAAGCGATACCTCCGCCCATGATGCCGGCACCGAGTACAGCGGCTCTCGCCACCTTCCTGTCCGCCTGCTTTTCCCAGGATTTTGCCTTCCTGCCCAGCAACTGCTCGCTGACAAAGAGACCGACCAGCGCCTGAGCCGCGGAGGTCTGGGCGAGTTTGGAGAAGCTGCGCGTTTCCACCGCCAGGGCCTGATCGCGATCAAGATTCGCCGCGTCCCGCATCACCTTGACGGCGCTGACCGGTGCCGGGTAATGGCTGCCGGCCTCAGCCTCAACAAAGGCTTTGGAACTTTCAAAAGCCAGCAGATTTTCCGTCTTGTTGTGCTTCAGAGGCTCGCGTTTTTGTGTTCGGCGGCCCTTGTAGTCGAGGCTGCCGTTCACCAGCCTGCGCAAGGTCTCCAGAGCCGCATCGCGAAGAAGTTCCGGGGCGACCACGCCATCGACGACGCCGGCCTTGAACGCCTTGTCGGCACTCTGCTCACGGCCACTGGCGATCCATTCGACCGCGGTGTCCAGGCCGGCCACCCGCGGCAGGCGCACGGTGCCGCCCCACCCCGGAATCAACCCGAGCTTGGTTTCCGGCAGACCAATGCGAGCGTCAGTGCTGGCCAGCCGATAATCACAGGCCAGGCAGAATTCCAGGCCGCCGCCCAAAGCAAAGCCATTGATGGCCACCACCGTGGGGAAAGGCAGATCTTCCAGTTGATTGAAGGATTGATTGTTTTTGCCCAGATGCTGCTGAATGGCGTCTTCGCCTTGGGCAAAAATGGCACCAAACTCGGTGACATCGGCGCCGACCATGAATTGGCTTTTGCCGCTGGTTATCAGCAGGCCCGCGAGCTTTGCCTGCTGCACAGCCTGCAGGGCTTGCTGAAGTTCAGCGATCATCACCGCATCGAACTTGTTGACCGACTCGCCCTGCAAATCGAAACAGAATTCGGCAAGCTCACCATCGAGCAGTCTGACTTGTACGGCACTACCTTCGAATATCATACTTACCTCGTCGTCCGATGAATGATAAATGACATGGCCGGATAGTAGCGTCACGGGCCGGATATGGGGGTACTAGTCTGCGCGGTAGGCAATTGCCCTACTGCGATAGACTCCTAGAACAGAACCGGGCGCCACATTCAAACGAGCGTTTGAATATCTATTATGCACATCTGATTAAAAGCTCGCAAGAGACCAGAGCTTATGAGGGAAAACCTGATACGACCTATTTGGAAGTCTGCACGAAGAGCACAAATCGGCAGCACAATTCCCGGGAATTGATGAATTGCTGGTCCTTGTGCCCCGCGAACTGAAAGCCATCGCCCCGCTTCAGTTGATGACAGACGCCATCCAGGCGCATTTCCAGCTGCCCCTCCATGATAACCCCCGCGGCAAAACCGTTTCTTCCCAACAGTGGTCCGCTGGTTTCCTGGCTGCGGGCGGGAAGTTCACACTCCACCAGATAACAGGACCGGTCGGTGATGTGCTGCAACGGCATCACACGCATGCGAGCGGGACCTTCATTGATCACCATCCACTCGTCGGCCTGGTGCACAACCGGTGTTTGCGAGGATTCCGCAAAAAACTCGGGTAGCGACATGGGTATGGCGTTGAGAATTTTCTCCAATGAGCCCAGCGACGGACTGACCTTGCCCTGCTCTATCAGGGATAGACTGCCATTGGTGATCCTCGCGCGGCGGGCAAGTTCCCGCTGACTCAAGCCGTGAGCGAGGCGCACGGCCTGAAGACGCGAGCCCACGGCAAACTGCGGCACCGATACCGGATCCTGCAATCTGTCGTCGTCCCGACCACAATGCATGTCTCCGGTCATGGCGTCATCGCTCATGACTGTGCTCCCGAGGATTAGCTGAAATCACCATAGCCCTCGTCACCTTCAAGGTCCACCGCCCGAGCGTAACCCGGAATCCGCAAACTGCCGCTATCCATTTTCATCATTGACTCATCGACAACGCCAGCGCCGAATTCGTAGATAGCGGCGAGCTGGCCACGATCGGCGGCGGTGGCATAGGCGGCGCTCATTTCCCGCGCTACCTCCCGTCGGTCCTGATACTGCTTCCACTGAACCGCGCCGTACCGTTTTGCCAGATACCGCTCAGCCACATGTGGAGCCAGGACCGTGGCGGTGGCATTGTTGCCGCCGAAACCTTTCGAGTTCAAAAAGGCCACCTGGAGATCCTCCTGCCCGAACCGTTGATCCCGCGTCGAAAGCTTCAATCGTTGAGAGTAAACATCTTCAGCGACCTCATCAATCGTCTTGATGCCGGGCAAGACTCCATGCTTGAACACACCCAGAGTCGCCGCCATCTGATCGCCGCTGGCGGGTCCCAGGGAATGGCCGAGATAAGCCTTGACGGCAGCAACCGGCCAGGCATCTATGCCAAAGGCCTGGGCAACCTGATCGAAAATGCGCGATTCCGTCACCCGATTCTGCGGCGTACTTGAACCATGCGCCTGCACAAAACTTTGCCGTTGCACGGCAGCTTCACCGAGCAGCGCCTTTGCGAGCCCTACCGCCTTGCCCATGGTCAGATAGTTGCCCGGGCCGGGAGCGGAAATGGATTTCTTGAAGCCATCGGCATTGACATAAACGCCGGGCACGGCGCCGTGAATATCCGCACCCATTTCCACAGCCAGAGCGTCGTCCATCAGCACCACATACTGGCCGGACTCGGCCAGGGTAAAACCGCAGTTCTGCCCAAAGGGGCGGCTGGAGCGCCTGTGGTCCAGAACTCCGCCATCCAGTTTCGACAGATTGGCGTCCGTTGCCAGGGCTCCCATGGCGGCATAACCGTCTATGACCTCGGGCAAAATGGGCGCTTCAGTACTGCCGACAAAAACCACACGACGCTTGCCGGCACGGATATCGTCCACGCCCTGACGCAGGTTATAGAGGAAGGTGGCGCAAGCGCCGGTGATACCGCCAGTCGAACCCAGACTGCCAAGCACATAGGCATTCACAAAGTCCGCCGGCATGGTGTTCAGGCCCAGGGCCAGTTGCTTGGAGGAGACGCGGACGCCTTTGAGACGCGCCTGCATCATGCCGGCATAGCCGGATCCATCCAGTTGGCTCATGACGCTACTACTGTATACGCCAATTTCCTCGGGTCGCACGTGATCGGCAATCTGTTGCCAGGGAATGCCGATGGAATGCAGGGCGTCCGACGCCGCGAGAATGGAAAGCTGCAAACCCCGCGGATGAAAAAGAGAGCGGTAGTGATCTCCTGGTTCGAAACCGCTGGGCAACTGACCGGCCGACTGCACCGGCAGGGCCTGCTCTGTTTCGAGATGAAGCTCCTGCGCCCCCTGAATGGTCACTCGCACATGGGTGTCATCCAGGGTTGCCACCTCCCAATGGGCGGGAATCGGATCCGGCAACTGCTTCTGATTGACTGTAAAGATGGCTGGCTGATGGGCATCACCAGCGACGGTAAATGGCCGGCGTACCGGCACCCTGTCCACATCGAAATGCTGGGGCTCGATGCGCCGCACCAGCGTTCCCTTGATCACCTCTTCGGTGAAATGAGCCTCGACGTCCTCCGCACTCATGACCTGGCCGGCGCGACTGTGATATTGGCCGTTGTTCCAGGACACCAACCCCATAAGGGTCGCAAGCCCTGCCACTGTTTCCCTGCGCTCGGCAACGCCCAGGGTCTCCAGAATCATGCGTTTGTATCCCTGATGGGATGAACTGCGGCCGGCCGCGTTAAAACCACCAAAACCGACTATGACTGGCAGGCTCGTTCTTGTGCTCACTCGCTACTTCCATTGGTTGGGTAAATGATGACGCAAGTTTATGGTTGATCTTCCCTTGCGACACGGCGATACTGGCCAGCCAACAGTGCCATTTTGGCCAAACCGGAGTTTTAAGCGAAACCCATGCTGCGCGTCACCTTTTTCATTTGCGATCAGATGCTGGCCACCAGCGTCACTTTGCCACTCGAACAGCTGACCGCTGCGCAAAGTCTTTCGGCAGCAGCCAGGGACACTAGAGGAGTTGACACACAGGAGATGGAAGTAGTTCTGGCATCAGTGGACGGGCAGGCTATTTCCACTAATACCGGTATCAGTCTTCAACCCGACTGCGCTCTGTCGGAGATCGAACATTCGGATATTACGTACATTCCCGCGCTCTGGCGCAATCCGCGCCCGCAACTCAAACGCAACCAGGCCGCGCTTTCCTGGCTTCAGCGGCAAAATGCCTTCGGTAACATCATCGCCGGCGTCGGCACCGGCTGCTGCTTTATGGCCGAAGCCGGTCTTCTGGACAACAAAGCCGCCACGACACACTGGCACTACTTCGAGCAATTTCAGAAACTCTATCCCAAGGTCCAGCTCAAGCGTCAATATTTTATAACCCAGGCCGGCAATCTCTACTGTACCGGGAGCGTCAATTCCCTGGCCGATCTGACCATTCATTTTATCCAGCGTTATTTCAGCGGGCATATTGCCCACCATGTCGAACGCCACTTTTTCCACGAAATCCGCAAAACCTACCCCAATTCGGAATCGGCTCAGGGTCTGGCCGAGGCTCACCCCGATGAAGACATTATTCGCGCGCAGGTATGGTTGCGGGAAAATTTTGCGCAGGAAGTCCGCCTGGCGCAGGTAGCGGGTCTGTTCGACATGAGTGTGCGTTCGTTCAACCGGCGCTTCAAGGCCGCCACCGGCCAAACTCCATTGCAGTACCTGCACAACGCACGCATCCAGGTTGCCAAGGAACTACTTCAGACCTCCAACTTATCCATCGGTGAAATCGCTTATCGCTCGGGCTATCAGGATTTCGCTCATTTTACCAGGCTATTCAAACGTCTTTTAGGCGTTACGCCCAGCCAGTATCGCATCACTGTGCGAGCAAAAATGTTCAGTTTATAACGTCGGAAATCCGGGTACCGGCACCTGCCAAATATTTCGAAATGTTATTTTATTTACATGCGATTATTTTCAATTGAAATAACTTATCGCAAAAATCATCCCACCTTACGTAATACGCATTGTGAACCCCGCTTCCCTATTGTCTTGACAAGGCAACTGTGCTGTATTCGCACTGTTCACCTCAAGTTCGTTGAGTTGCAAACAATGCAGGGCTGCGATATCAACCGCGAAGGATCAACGGCGATCAATCCTGTAGGTTGGCAAAATCAGGCCGCCGTTGCGATTCATTCATTTATATGAGGACAATAATAATGAAAACCATCTGTTCCATCTCATCGCAAGCGATTGCCGCATGCGCACTTGCGGCACTGTCATTCGGTGCGCATGCCGCGGTCTATCAAGCGGAAGACTACAGCGCTTTTTATGATCTGACACCAGGCAACACTGGCGGCGCCTACCGTTCCGACGCTGTCGATATCGAAGCCACCAGTGACAGCGGCGGTGGCTACAATGTTGGCTGGATTGACGCAACCGAGTGGCTCGCCTACAACAACGTCAGCTTCCCTACTACCGGCAGCTACACCATACGCCTGCGAGTGGCGAGCCCCAATTCGGGTACCTCCGCATCAATTGACTTGAACGGTGGCTCTATCGTATTGGGATCAGTCAATATTCCCAATACCGGAGGCTGGCAAAACTGGCAGACCGTTTCCATCAATGCAACGGTGAATGCCGGCACATACAGCCTTGGCGTATACGCGCCGACCAGCGGCTGGAATTTCAACTGGATCGAGGTCGTCTCCAATGGTGGCGGCGGCGGTGGCGGTGGCGGTGGCTCGATTGCAACCGTTTACCAGCACTGTAATTACACCGGCTGGGCCGCGGGCCTGGGTGAAGGCAGCTATACGCTGGGCCAATTACAGGCTCTGGGCTTTGTCAATGACGATGCGTCGTCTATCCAGGTTGCGGCTGGCTATGAAGCCGTGCTGTACCAGCATGACAACTTCCAGGGGACTTCCATCGTGAAGACAGGTAGTGATAGCTGCCTGAACAACGAAGGCTTCAATGATTACGTATCCTCTATCGTCATCCGCCAAGCCGGCGGTGGTGGCGGTGGTGGCGGTGGCGGTGGCGGTGGCGCCACCTGGAGTGATGAATTCGACTCGATCAACCTGTCGAACTGGACTTTTGAAA
>CAZEWY010000121.1:0-10708 GCA_964515945.1 uncultured Cellvibrionaceae bacterium | reverse complement strand
GCTGCGTGACAACCGGTGAACAGAATCAATTGACTGTTGCGGTCAACATCGAAGTTGTAGAAGCGCGAACCCGTGCGAATACCGACCGGATTGGTGGCGCTGGCATCCTTCACCGTGATTCGGATGGCACCGCTGGTCTTCACCCCGGCATAGCCGAAGTAACGGGTGGAAACATTCCTGACCCAACTGTCCTCGGCGCCGATGACACCAATGGCACTCCAGGCATGGTTCTCATCCTCGCCACCGGCGGTTTCGATATCCACACGCAAGTCCTCAATGCCTGATTCGGAAATCAGATTGCGTCCGCTCACCGCCGATACCGTTGCTTGCGTCAGCGAGCGGTCGAGATGATTGTAAATCGGTGCATCGAAATACAAACGAGAACCCGAAATCTGCGTGATCTTTCGAAAGTAGGGAATATCTTTACTGCCGGCGCTCCAGTCGGCATCGCTGCTCATGCCGCCGCCTCCCACTGCGTTTATCCAGGCTTGCGAGGATGGATGTGTAATGATCACTTCCTGGCCAACACTGAACATGCCGCTGTTCTGCACATTGAAACTCATTGACCCCACCGGCACGAATGAATCCGTCACATTGGTGCTGGAACCGGTGGACCATGGACTGGAACTGTTTGTGCCCAAAATCAGCGGCGTACGCTGATAGGGAGAATTACCGCGTGCATAGATGATGGTATCGGTCGACGTGTTGGTGCCGTCCCCCGAGCCGCGCAGGACTACGCCGCTGTCCTTTATGCGGATAATTCCATACACGTCGTAACGCCCGGGCGACAAGAGTAATGTGCCGCGATGGCCATTTGCGTCCGGTGTGCGATTGCCGATTGCATCAAGCGCATTCTGAATACGGCTGGTGTTATCGCCGCTAACCGGTCCCAAAGTAGAGACAACAGGGACGTTTGGCAAGGCATCCACGCCATAGTGATAACCTGCATAGCTGTAATCCGGAATCCTGTTGCCTGCCGCGTCCGATGCATATTGCAAGCGGCCTCCGCTGTACCATACTTTTCCGGATTGCCAGCCGCCGGACTGTGGATAGGCGCTACAGAAGGCGGGAATACCATTGGCATCGCCGCTGACTTCGTGCAGCTCAAACCAGTTAATATTCCACCCTCCGGCTGCCGCATATATGACCAGCGTGTGCGCACCGGCTTCCAGATAGACCTGATTGGAAATAGTCGTCCAGTTTTGCCAACCCCCGGTGTTGGGAATGGCCAGCGCGGGCGCAAGATCAACGCCGCCTTCACCCAAAATAACGCTGCCAGTGGAATTCGGTGAGGCCACCCGGTAGTCCACCTTGTAGGTCCCGGTGGTGGGAATATTGACACTGAAATCAAGATAGTCACCAGCGTCGATCCATCCGGCGTTTTGTCCTCCTCCAATATCGGTGGTTGTTTCGAAGCTCATTCCACTGTTAGCGAGATAGGATTCTGCTTCTACGCGTATGGCGTCCGGACCACCCGTGACTTGATGAAGCTCGAACCAATTAATGTTCCAACCTCCCGCTGCCGCCCAGATAACCAGCGTGTGGGCACCGGCTTCCAAATAGACTTCATTGGAGATGGTGGTCCAGTTTTGCCAGCCTCCGGTATTGGGAATGGTCAGCGCCGGCGCAAGATCAATACCGCCTTCACCCAGAATGACGCTGCCGGTGGAATTCGGCGAGGCCACCCGGTAGTCGACCCTGTAGGTCCCGGAGGTGGGGACGTTAACATGGAAATCGAGATAGTCGCTGGCGTCGATCCATCCGGCGTTCTGTCCTCCGCCTATATCGGTGGTGGTTTCGAAACTCATTCCGTTGTTAACGATATAGGACTCCGCTTCGACGCGTATTTGTGCGGAGGCAGAAAAGGAAATGCAGCAGAGAAGTGTGGCGAAAAGACATCCATTAAAGATTGAAAATCTTTTCGAAAAAAAACTTCCAGCTGAAAAGCCCTTGCAGAAAACTTTCGAGTTACTTCGTTTGGTAGTCATAGAATTAGCCTCTTTATTTTTATGGTTTTATAGACCATCGAGATGAAGCCCCGGTATCACCGAGGCTTCATTGATGGGCAGCTGATTAGTTACACGGGTAACTTGGCGCTCTACCGGTTACCGCTTCCCACATGGCCGTTAACAAAGAGTTTGCTCCAGTTGTGTCCTGGGACAGCTCCCAGGTCATAATGCCGCCGTAACTGCTGGCGAGACGAGCTTTGTCGCGTATCGTGGGAATGCCGTTCCAGTAGTCGCTGCCATCGGTATCGCGGCAGGCATTGGCGGAGTTTTGTCCAACCTTGGTCGAGTAGGCCGCCCAACTGGGTCGCGCATAATAAGGCACACCCAGCACCGCTTTTGATGCAGGCAAGCCGCGACCGGTCCAATAGCTGAGAGAATCAACCGCGTAGGAGTAGGGGGAGTGGGTAGGGCCATTGCCGCCGTCGTACGCCATCAGATTGAGATGATCGACATCGTTGAACACAGCATTTTGTACGCCCCCGCCGGTATACCCCTGAGCTACCACGGCGGCACTCAACACTTTGCCGCGGGAATGCATGGCATTGGCCAGTTGATCCATCAGCAAGGTGTAGTTGTCGCCTTCGGCACCGGGATCCGGATACTCCCAGTCGATGTCCACGCCGTCCAGGTTGTATTGATTCACCAGATTCACCATGGCATTGACAAAAGTATTGCGGCCACTGCTGCTGGCGGCAAAGGATTCAAAGGCACTGTCATTACCCCCATTCCAGCCGCCGACGGCAATCAAGACCTTTACGCCATTAGCATGAGCGTTGCTCACTATACTTTGCAGCAGACCCGGATTGGGCATGGGCTGAACCGTGCCATTGGAATTCGGCAGCACAAATGAGTAATTGATATGCGTCAGCTTGCTGTAGTCAATGGCATTGGCATTGGTTGACCAGGATGGTGCATAACCCACGACTTTCGTTGCGTCGACAACGCTGTCATCCAGGCTCAATTCAAACCAGTTAATATTCCAACCGCCGGCCGCCGCATAGATGACCAGGGTATGCGTACCTGCTTGCAGATAGACCTGATTGGAAATCGTCGTCCAGTTTTGCCAGCCTCCCGTATTCGGAACCGCCAGCGCCGGCGCAAGATCAACACCGCCTTCGCCCAGAATAACGCTGCCGGTGGAATTCGGTGAGGCGACCCGGTAGTCGACCTTGTAGGTCCCGGTGGTGGGAATATTGACACTGAAATTAAGATAGTCACCGGCATCAATCCATCCGGCGTTCTGCCCACCGCCGATGTCGGTGGTTGTTTCGAAGCTCATTCCGTTGTTGGCGGTATAGGATTCCGCTTCGACATGTATGGCGCCAGGGTTGGTTGGCGTGTCGGTTCCATGAATTTCAAACCAGTTAATATTCCAACCTCCGGCTGCCGCCCAGATCACCAGCGTGTGTGCTCCCGCTTCCAAATACACTTCATTGGAGATGGTGGTCCAGTTTTGCCAACCCCCGGTATTGGGAATGGCCAGTGCTGGCGCAAGATCGACGCCGCCTTCACCTAAAATAACGCCGCCGGTGGAATTTGGTGAAGCCACCCGGTAGTCGATCCTGTAGGTCCCGGTGGTGGGAATATTGACGCTGAAATCAAGGTAATCACCGGCGTCAATCCATCCGGCGTTTTGTCCTCCGCCGATGTCGCTGGTGGTTTCGAAACTCATTCCGTTGTTAACGATATAGGACTCCGCTTCGACGCGTATCTGTGCTGATGCCGATAAGGAAATGCAGCACAGAGCTGCGGCAAAGGCACATTTTCGAAGTATTGAAAGACTCACTGATCTGTGAACTGAAAGGAGAGGATTCCTCCTGTTATTTCGTTTGGTTATCATCGCTATAGCCTCTTAGTTAAGGTATTATTATTCGCTTAAGGTTAGGCATGACGGGCATTTTCTGCTCGCCATCCTGCAAGGCTAAGGGTTGGATTTTGGTTGGTCGTTCGAGTAAAGATTTGTATTTACTCGGACGCGTCCGAATAAATTTTTCTTAGCAGCACCACGCCCAGGGATGCCCTACGGAGAGATACAAGGTTGGGTTAGCAAGCGTAACCCAACCTTATTTTCGCGGAATCGTCAAGTCTGCGCCCATTGGCGTATCAGGTTATGGTAGACGCCGGTAAGTTGCACAATCTCGGGGTTGTCTTCCAAATTCTTTCTCAGCGATTGAATCGCCATATCCATATCGAACAGCAGGGCGCGCCGCTCATCGCTGCTGATCATGCTTTGCAGCCAGAAAAACGAAGCCAGCCTGCGTCCCTGTGTGACTGGTGTTACCCGGTGCAGACTGGTGGAGGGATACAACACCATATCGCCTGCCGCCAATTTGATTTTTTGCGATCCATAGGTATCTTCAATCACAAGTTCGCCGCCTTCGTATTCTTCCGGCTCCGATAAAAACAGAGTCATGGAAATATCGGTGCGGACCTTTACCGGTGTTCCTGGAACCTGGCGAACGGCGTTATCAACATGCACGCCGAATGACTGGCCGCCTTGATAGCAATTGAAAAGGGGAGGAAAAATCTTCAGCGGCAAGGCCGCGGACATAAATAGATTGTTTTGAGCCAGAGCGGATAAAATGCTATCGCCCAGTTGTCGCGCTTCGTCGGAATCCTCCGGTAG
Source organism: uncultured Cellvibrionaceae bacterium (assembly GCA_964515945.1). Classification (GTDB taxonomy): domain Bacteria; phylum Pseudomonadota; class Gammaproteobacteria; order Pseudomonadales; family Cellvibrionaceae; genus CAYQQJ01. The sequence continues at coordinate 6,073 of CAZEWY010000121.1, read as the reverse complement.
TTGCAGATTATTCTTCGCCTTGGTGCTCTGATAACCCGCCGTGACGGCGCCATCGATCCAATCGGCAGCGAGCAGGACTTCTCTTATCTGCTGTACCTGCGTTTTGGTAAGGACCTGGGGAATTCGTAGTAACATGGTTTTTGTCCAAGTAAATCAAAAAGTCGGGTTACGCGGCTGGGCCGCCAACCCAACATGCCGGAATCGGCCATACATCAGGGCGATTCCGGCAGCGGTTGCGGCCTAGAACGAATAGCGGGTGCTAAGGCTGAGATAACGGCCTTCGCCGGGAATAAAATGCCCGCCGCCTATCTGATCCGCGTACTCTTCATCCGTCAGGTTACTGCCATTGAGTTGCACACTCCATTGGCTGGCTATCTGATAGGATGCCATGACATCAAAAATCAGATAGTCATCGGCTCGCTCACGGCCACCGGGGTCGGAACTGTTGAAGCGCTCTCCGACATATTGCGCACCCAGCCCGAAAGCCAGCTTGTCGCTAAGGTCGTAGCGGCCCCACAGGCTGAAGGAATGCTCCGGCGTTCGCGGCAGTTCGTAGCCTATCTGGGCGGTGTCTTCACCCTCAGCATCCAGCACTTCACTGTCCTGGAAGGTATAGGCAGCCGTTATGGAAAGCTGCTCGCCGAGTTTACCAACCGCGCTCAGCTCCAGTCCATCCACCCGTTGCTCGCCACCGAGAGTCACGTCTCGACTGTTGATGGCAAAAGGATCATCAGTACGGGCGTGGGTCTTTTCCGTGCGGAAAATGGCGGCATTGACAAACAGATTCCTGTCGATCACTTCCCACTTGGTGCCGAGTTCATAGCTGATGGTTTCCTCTGGATCCAACTCGCTTTCATTGCCTCTCGAAGACGCCGTCAAATCATCCGCCGACGGGCTGAAAGAGTTGCCCGCACCGAAATAGATACTGCCATTTTCAGCGGGTTTATAGACGAGCCCGATGTTCCAGCTCAGTTCCCGGTCCTTGGCCGCCAATTTGACGGTGGGATCGGCGCCATTCAGTTCGTAGAAGTACTCCGTCTCGAAGGTATCCGAACGCAGTCCGAGAGACAGTTTCCACTGGGGGTTCAGCGTTAGCGTATCAAAAATATAGAACGCGGTGGTATCGCCGGTGGCTTCATCCGTCTTGGGGCCGCGTCCGTACTGTCCAGTGAAGTTCAGATTGGGATTGGGGTTGTAGAGGTCATTCAACACTGGCGTACTGTCCAGATTATCGTCCACCAGGTCTATGTAATCCCAACGTTCGAATTCCTCCTGGGCAATTTCCACACCCGCCACTATATCGTGGTGAATATTGCCAGTGTCGTAGCTGCCGAGAAGGTCGACTTGCAATACGGCCAGGGAATCCTTGGTGTCTCGTGTCTTCTCATCCGCCATGGTGATCATGCCTTCAGGAACACCGTAGATACGGATGCCGTCCACTGTCTCCGTGGAGAAGCGAGGCGCGGTAACAACGGATTCCCGTTCCACTGCACCCACGCGAGCCAAGGTGCGCAGAGTCGTCGATGCGTTCAGATCCTTTTCATATTTGGCCGTAACGGATTGGGCCTGGATTTCCTCGAAGTCGCGCTGGAGATTACCGTAGAAGTTGCTGAACTCCACCGGCGGGGCGCTACCTTCATAAGGCGCCAGCCAGTCGGCCAGAGCACGATCCGCTGAGCCGCTATTATTGGGTACCCAGGGGATGCCATAGTCGGGCAGGTTGTCCTGCTTCTGGTAATCAGCGGCAAGAGAAAAGCGCGAGTCGGTGCCAATGCCGGTGGCAAATGACAGGGCGACAGCATTCTTCGAGTTCTCCACCTCGTCCCGGCCGGCAACCTCGCCGTCATCGCTGAGGAGATTGATGCGCAAGGCCGTGGTCTCGCCGACCGAACGATTGACGTCGAGCTGTGCGCGGTAGTCGCCTTCGCTGCCCAGGCGCAAACTCGCGTCGCCAAAGTCCTCAAGCTTCGCGGTTTTGGTTTGCAGATTGATGCTGCCTCCGGTCGCGCCGCGACCATAAACGGCGGAACCCGGCCCCTTGGCCACTTCCACGGCCTCAATGTTATAGGTATCGCGGGTATAACCGGCGATATCCCGCACGCCATCAATCATTATGTCGTTGCGGGCGCTGAAACCACGAATGTACATGCTGTCGCCGGTTGGTGTGCCGCCTTCACCGGCTTCCAGTGAAATCCCCGGAACATTGCGCAGGGCATCGCGAAGGCTGTCGATATTGCGGTCACTCATGACCGATTGCGGAATCACGGTGATGGTCTTGGCGGTATCAATAAGAGGCTGGGTATATTTGCTGGAAGTGGACTCATCCACTTTATAGCTGTCTTCGGTCTGGGCCGTGGCCTGCGCCGTTGGCAGTTCCTTGACCTCCTGGCCCATGGCCGGCGTCCAGGGAGCGGCCGCGGCCACCGAAATTGCGAGAAGTCTGCGCTTGAAGCCGGCAGAGCAGGGTTTATGCGTGTTCTCCTTCATGATTTGAATCCCCAAGGTTTGAGTTGAGTGAGTGATTATTGATTTCCGGAGGAGCGCAGCATAACCGAAAAGAACCTAAATGCAAATCATTGTTATTTACATTCATGCGATTATGTGTCATTCTGACGCTGGATTCTTGAAGCCCGTTTCAGGAGCAACAGCCAGGAGCAACACCCTTGACTATTTACCCATCACCCGATGGTCGACTTTCGAAACTTCTGTTTGCCGCATTCTGTCTGATGGTCGGCGCGTTGGCCGTGCCGGCCGCTGCACTGGATGTGGCCCAGGCCGACAAACTGGTCGAGCAATGGCTCGACACGGAGCGCCAGGCGACGCGGTTGCAAACGGACTGGCGGTTACAGCAACCCGTCCTGTTACAACGCATCGATTTACTGAAAGCCGAAAAGGCGCAGTTACAGGCACTGCTGAAGGGGAGTAATGCCAGTCGGGATGATGTAGCGATGCGCAGAGCCGAATTGCTGGCGGAGCAAACGCGAATGGAAGCTGCACAGGCCGAACTTCAGGCGGGCCTGGAAAGCCTGGACAAACGTCTGACACACCTGGCCGCTCTGCTGCCGCCTCCGCTGCAATCACGCTGGCGGGATGAAGAGGCCAGCCTCGGGAAATCCCCTGACGCATCCAGGCAGCTACAGGTTGTTCTCGCGCAAATGTCCCTGCTCGCAGAATTCGATAACCGCATCAGTCTTCATGAGATGCCCATTGCCTTGCCGGATGGCGGTGACCTTCTGGTAAAACAGCTTTATCTCGGTCTTGGTGCGTCCTGGTTCGTCAGTCCGGATGGCAGCCGCGCCGGAATAGGGCGGGCCACGCCGGACGGCTGGACCTGGTATTTTGATAAATCCTTGGAGTCTGAGGACATCGCCAAGGCCATCGCCATTTTTGAAAAGCAGCAGGAAGCGGATTTCGTCGATTTGCCCCTGCGTATCAACCAAGCGGAGAGCTTGTAATGCTCAAATCATTTTTGGGGTCGGCCGTGGGCGTTCTGGTTCTGGTATCCGCATCGACCATGGCCGCAGGCGTCGAACAGTCGCTGCTGGAAAAAATTGAAAAGGCACAGAGCAAGCTGTCCTCCACCGAACAGCGCATAGCGACGAAACGACGTGACCTGTCGACACAACTCAATACCCTGGAGCGGGAAGTCCTCGCCCTACGAGAAAAGACGGCGGTGGCTCGGCGCCTCGCCGATGAAAAAACCTTGAGCTTGTCCAAATTGGAATCGCGCCTGGACTCCTGGCGTCAGCAAGAGGTTTACCAACAGAATCTCCTCAACCGTTTTCTTCAGCAAAACAATCTTCCTCAAGACAAGAGCACCCGCGAACCACTCCCGCAACAGCTCGACGAACAGATCGCGGCGGTAATCGCCCTGAGTGATCAATTGGAGAACCACTTTTTCCCGAGCTGGCAAACCGCCGACATAGTCGCCGATAATGGCGTGGTCGAATCCCTGCCGGTGCTGTCGGTGGGTCCGGTCAGTTGGTATTGGGACCAATCGGAAAATCGTGCCGGCCTGGCCACTCCGACGGATAATGGCTTGCAATCCGACCTACTGCTCAGCGGAAGTCAGAGCGCTGGCATTGAACAATTAATGGCGGACGGCGAAGGGTCAATCATGTTTGACCCGACACTCAATCGCGCCCTCGCTCGCGAGCAACACTCGGAGTCGCTGTTTGAACATATCGCCAAGGGCGGGCTCTGGGCGATACCCATTCTGATGTTCGCGCTTTTCGCTGTAACCATTGCACTGCTTAAAGTCATGCAACTGTGGCGTCTGCCGAAGCTGGTGCGTTTTACACCTGCCGTATTGAAATCCCTGTTGCAGGATCCCACGCGCGCGACACCTGTTGCCGTAGAAGGTATGCAGAAAAGACTGCTGGACATTGGGCGCACCCGGCAGTCACCCCGTTGCCGCGACGACCAGCTTTTTATGCAACTGCAGGATGACAAAACCTGGCTGGACCGCTGGATAGGATCCATCGCCATTACCGCCTCCATATCACCCTTGCTGGGATTGCTTGGAACCGTCAGTGGCATGATCGAAACCTTCAAAATGATGACGCTGTTTGGCGCGGGTGATCCTGAAGTAGTATCCGGTGGCATCGCCCAGGCATTGATAACCACCGAGCTGGGATTGGTGGTGGCAATTCCGGCGCTTATTCTGAATGCGGTATTGAATCGCCGCGCGAAATCCTACTACACCGAACTGGAAAATTTTGCCGTGCTGATGGGACAATTCGATGAATCCGAACCCTCGCCGGTTGAAGATTCCATGGAAGAGAGCGTCAGCAGGCAATCAGAATCCGACCATCCTGCGAAGACGCAATTCGACGCCGAGTCCACACAGGGAGTACCGGCATGATCCAGCAACTTTTCTCCAACTGGGTTTGCTGGGCCATCATCCTGACAGCGCTGGTGTGTTACCAACAGCTTTGGGCGGAGTATTTCGACAGTCGCGACAACATTTGTGACAACGGAAAGTCGGATGGTGGCGAGGATATCCGACAGAATTTTTCCGGCCTTCTTATTGGTGTAATGCCATTGCTGGGATTACTGGGAACCATCATCGGTTTGCTCGACTGCTTTGCTGCCATTGCACGGGAAGGTGCCGATAGCACCATGCTCAGTGACGGTATCGCTGACGCGCTTCTGACCACGCAACTGGGATTGATCTGCGCCATTCCCGGCTGGTTGTTGCAGGGCTATGTGAAAGGTTGTGTGAAAGGTAAGGCCAAAAGCTACATTCGCTCCCCAATGCCCAGCTCTTCCGCTGATAGTCTGACGAGGTAAGCATGCCCACGCGACTTCAACGACGTCTTGAACAGCAGCAGCCGCACGGCATCGATATGTCACCCCTGCTGGATGTAGTCTTTATCCTGTTAATCTTTTTTATTGTGACCACAGTCTTCGTGCGCGAGACCGGGGTGGATGTGGACAAGCCCCAGGCCATCACCGCGCAGCAACTGGAACAGACGGTGGTACTGCTGGCCATCACCAGTGCCGGCGAAGTCTTTTATGATGGCAGTCGCATAGGCGTTGCCGGTGTCCGCGGCACCATCGAGCAGGTGCTACGCGACCGACCGCGCCCGGTGGTGATACAGGCGGATAAAACCGTACCCACTCAATTACTGCTGGACGTTATCGATGAAGTCAAACTGGCCGGTGCGGAAAGCGTGAACCTGGCGGCGCTCAAACCATGACGGCATTGCGCTTCAACTTTTTCGCTAATCCGCGCCTGCCGGCGGGCAGGCAGCTCAAGGCAAGCCTGCTGAGTTTGACCTTCGTGACATTGGCGCTCGGCCTGTTGTGCCTTGGCCACTGGATCCAAGCTGAATTGCCGGAAAAGGTGACAGTGCGGGAAATATCATTACTGGTGCCTCCAGCGCCGCCACCGCCTCCGCCACCACAAAGACTGCAACAGCCGGTGGCGGCATCGTCCCTGCAACTTCAGGTTGAGGGTGCTGGCCCGAGGCTCCCCATGCTCACGGTTGATCGACCAGAAATCAAGCTGAACAAACCGGACGTACCGAAAATTGAGACGACTCAGACCCAGTGGCAGTCACTGGAGGTC
>CAZEWY010000120.1:0-10771 GCA_964515945.1 uncultured Cellvibrionaceae bacterium | reverse complement strand
GCTTTCCAAGACCGTCGCCCGCAGGGATGCGGGTGTAGAGCCCCCATGGATGGGTTTCACTCGCCACATCCGTGTGGCTCGCCCTTCGGGCAGCCTGCGGCTGTGTAAATCGGCTATCCTGCCGATTTGCTTCGGCGTGTCTTGGAAACCCCTGCCCGAAACGGACCGGGAACGAAACCGTTAAGTAAGTGCCATTCGGTTCAGAGGCTTTTGACAGAAGTGGCAGGCAACACCCGGATGCTATCCGGCTCAACAAGCACATGCACGTCGAACGTTTTTCTCAGGGCGAAGATCAGAGATTCGGTATCACCGATATTGAACACGCCGCTGATGCGCTGGTCCCCCAGGTCCCCGGCGAGCAGGATCGGCTGCTCGGTATAGCGATTATGCTCGGCAATGGCATCCGACAGGCGCTCGTTGTCAAAGAGCAGCTTGCGCGCCTGCCAGGCGGTGACTTTTTTGAGGTCCACTGATACTGGGTCCGCTTGTGAGGCGGTCGGCAAATAGCTGAGGCCCTCTCCATGCTGCACTTTGGCAATGGCTTGCAGCGCTCCCTTCCCCCTGGTGCTGACTTTAACCACGCCCTCAGTGACGGCGACATGGATATTGTCGGTGGACAGGTCCACGTTGAAGGCCGTGCCTATCGCCTGCACCTGGCTGTCCTGGGCATTGACAATGAAGGGGCGCCGGGGGTTGTGGGCGACTCTGAAGAAGGCTTCGCCCTGCTCCAGGTCAATCAGCCGCGCCTCATCCTGATAATCGACGGTTACACGACTGTTGGTGTTGAGAAGAATGCTGGAGCCATCCTCCAGGCGCACCAGATGCTGTTCGCCGACAGCGGTTTCATAAGTGTCCGGCCCCAGGTGCACCAGACCAAACCACAAGGATAATCCCACCAGAGCGACGGCGGCGATCTGCCCCAGATGCCTCCAGATGGAAGCCGGTCGCTTTTGGGCGAGGCGGCGGACGCTGCGCAGCTCCTCCGCCAGTTCTGGCAGCTCCCCCAGCGCACTGCTCATAAGCCACAGGTGCCGACACTGCTCATAGGCCAACTGATGCTCGGCGCTGGCATTGAGCCATTGCCCCAGAGCGGCGGAATCTGCCGCGCTCAGCGGCCCCCGCAATTCTCTGGCGAACCAGTCAGCGGCGGCGGCCTGAACGGATTTACTGAGGCGGTGGGTATTGTTCATAAAAACTCTTCAAGTGTTTTCTGCAAATGTTTGAAGGCCAGACTCATGTGGCGTTCAACGGTTCGGGTGCTGATGGACAGGGCTTCGGCGATTTCCGGGTAGGTCATTTCCTCAAACCGGCTCATGAGAAACACCTGTCGCGTCACTGGCTTAAGTTCCCGCAAGGCCAGTTGCAAGCGATCCAACGACTGCAACCACTGGGCATTGTGTGGCGGCGAACTTTCGGCGCTGAGCACTTTTTCCTCGTCAAGGCTTTCGTGCGCGTCGCCGCATCGGCGAAGGTGCCTTCGCAGTGTATCGCGCACGAGATTGGTGGCGATGGTGAAGATATAGGCGCGCGCATTGGTGCGAAGATGCTCAAGGCTGCTCTGGCGCAAAAGCCGAATGTAGGTTTCCTGAACTATGGCATCCGCATCCTGGCGGCCGCCGGGGAGCAGGCCGGCAATATACTGGCAAAGGCCGGGGCGGTATTGATGGTAGAGGCGCTCTATAAAAAGAACGCGCTCGGCGGCGCTCAGGGGCGCCAATGCGTCATTGTCGGGCTCCGTCTGGTCGTCGCAGTCTTGTACCAAACGGAGTTGTGGCTTCGAAACCGCCATAAATTCATCCAGATTCATTATCTGTCAGAGGAAAATCCAAGTGTCCATTTAACTGTAACGCTCTGGCGCCCGCAAACCCGACACTTTATTGGGGAGCTTTTTGCGTAGTGCTTCAACTCCCGGGAATATGGGCGGCGCAATTATTTGCCGCCGGCACACAAAGTCCTGTATTTTCACTGAACAGGCCTTAATCAGAGGTTCCTTACCAGAGGCCCTTGGCGTTTCCGGCAGTGTGAAAACAAAAGCCCGCAAAAGATCATTAAAATGACTATAAAGCACCCGCCGCTTCCAACCGGCGGCCATGGATGCGCAAGACATCGAACACCATGGGAGTGGGGTACCCGCCTGCTGCTCAGCCTTGTTCTGGCCTGGCTGCCAATAGCGCAGGCGATGTCCGATCATCATAATGCCGGTCTGCGTGCCGTGGAACTGCTCAAGTATCAGATCGACCAGCAGCCACTGTCTCAGGCCCTCACCCTTTTTGCCCAGCAGTCCGACGTCCAGATTCTCTATCGAACGCAGCTGTTACCCGCCGTGGTAACGCCGGCGGTCAAGGGTTATTTCACACGGAAGCAGGCCCTGGAGCAGTTGCTGGCGGGTACCGGCCTGACCTACAGCTTTGGCGGCAATCGCGCACTGGTGATCCACCGGCCGGACGCCGTGACAGAGACCCCGCAAGCGCTGAAAGGTGGAGCCGTCGGTGGGGCTGTTTCCGGCGAGGGATCCTTTACCGAACAAATCTACGTCACTGGCATTCGCCGCTCACTCGAACTGAATCTCGCCATAAAGCAACAGAGTGATCAATTGCTGGATGTGGTGACGGCGGAGGATATCGGCAAGTTTCCCGATCAGAACGTCGCCGATGCCCTGCAGCGCATCGCCGGCGTGTCCGTGGATCGCCTTTGGGGCGAGGGCCGGGATGTGAACATCCGCGGGACCGACAAGGACATCAACCGCACCCTGCTCAACGGGCAGCATGTGGCGTCGGCCTACTGGTGGGCCAACGATAACCCCAGCCGCGGTTTCAATTACTCGACCCTGGCGTCGCAACTGGTACAGTCCCTGGAAGTGCACAAGAGCCCCTCGGCGAATATTGATGAGGGCAGTATCGGCGGCACCGTCATTATTCGTACACGCAAGCCATTCAACCTTGATGCATTTGAAATCCACGGGGCCTATGAGCAGCATTACAGTGAGTTGTCCGACACCTGGGACCCGCAGCTATCGCTGTTGAGCAGCTGGAAGAACAGTGAACAGAGCTTCGGTATATTGGCGTCGCTCAACCGGCAGAATCACCGCACCCGCCGCGACGGCCTGGAAACCTTCCCGGCCAATCGTCTATATACCGTGACGGATACCGAGGGCGCGTCCGTTGACAATGTCTACGCCATCTGGGGTGGTGGCTCGGCCATACTGCAGCAGGACCGCACCCACACCACCGGCAACCTGACCCTGCAGTGGGCGCCGACCGAAGAGTGGGAAATCCTGTTCAATACCCTCAGTTCCGACATGGATATCGATAACCGCAACCACAACTTTCTCTTCGTTCCCGGTGGTTACAAATTGCGCGAACAGCCTCCGGTGCTGGTTCAGGATCCTGTCTATCTCACGGCTGACGACGGTAACCCCGTTCTCGTTGCCGGCACTCTCGGTAATGCCGATAGTCCAGGTGCTGTCCTCGATAGCATGGACCGCCAGGCCTATATCAATACCTGGGTCAATGACCTGAATCTCCACTACCGTGGCGGGGATTGGCATTGGCATATGCAACTGGGCCGTACCCGGGCAACCGGCGGTACCCGGCACGACTGGATGTACCGTTTTCTCGGTGACACACGCAGCCGTTTTGCTCTCGGTCGCGACGCCATCGAGGTCGACTATCTGGATCTGAATCCTTTGGATGCAACAGCCATGGACGAATTCTCCAGTGAGTCCCGGGACTGGATCCGGCGCATGGAAAATGCCGAAACCTACGGCCAATTGGACCTTACCTATCAGCTTGATCACGGCTTTATCAGTGCCCTGAAAATGGGCAGTAAACACCGGGACAACCATATTGAAAACCGCCGCATTGTGGGATCCATAGACGAATCCCACAGCGCTTGGCCACAGCTTCGCGCAACGGGGCTGGCCGCGGTGAGCGGTGGTATAACGCCGGCTCTCAATCAGCAGAGCGCTACTGATCAATCGCTTATCCATTACGCCTGGACGGATCCACAAAAGCTGAAGGCGATAATTCATCCGCTTTACGAGCAGGGCGTCATGGACTATGAGGCTGATAAAGCGGCTTACTACCGCATCGAAGAGCAGAGCCTGGCTCACTATTTGATGGCCGAGTTCGAGGATGAAAAATGGAGCGGCAATATGGGGGTGCGTCGTGTCAGCACACGACAAACGTCAATCGCGTTTCAGGATGAGCGACTGATACCTCAGGAAAATCATTACCATGACTACCTGCCCAGCCTGAATCTTCGTTATGGGATAAGGCGTAATCTGGTCTTGCGCGGTGCCCTGGCCCAGGTGTTGGCAAGGCCGAATTTCCAGGACCTGAGCCCCAACATAGTCATAGATGCCACCAGCGGCTCCGGATCCGCAGGCAATCCACACTTGAAGCCCTACCGGGCCAACCAGATGGATCTCGGCATTGAATGGTACTTTGCCCAGGCCAGTCTGCTCTCGGCCACGGCTTTCCGCAAGGACATATCCACCTTTGTTTATCCCGAGGCGTCGATGGAAGTCGTGGAAGGTCAGCCGGTCCTTTTGACACGCCCGCGCAATTCTCCCGGCGCCGATATCACCGGGCTGGAACTCCAGTGGCAGCAGGACTTCGCCAATGGCTTTGGTGTGCTGAGCAACTACACCTATACGGACGCGACAGTGCCATCGCCGGACGGCCTGCGGACCCTGAAGTTGCCAGGCAATTCAAAAAGCCAATTCAACGCCTCGGTGTACTACGAAGGCAGGCGCGTGAATGGCCGCCTTTCCTACAATTACCGCTCCAGATCCTATGGCGGTTTCATCGCCGGTTCCCAGACAGAAACTGCGGCCTACGAGCAGTGGGACGCCAGCTTGCAGTGGCGTTTCAACGACCACCTCAGCCTGTCGCTGAAGGCGATCAATCTCGGCAATGAAGCCATTTATATTCGCAGTGCCAACGGTGTGCCGCAAGGCTTTTACGAGAACGGCCGGCGTTTTCTGGTGGGCTTGCGGATGGATTTGTAGGTTTGGTTAGCCACGCAGTGGCGTAACCCAACATGAAGAAGCCACTGCTAATGTCCGGCCCCCGCTGCCGCCCTGCGATGGCCACGCATCAACGCGCTCAAATCCTGCGCTGACATGGGGTAGTAGAGGCCGAAGCCTTGGGCAAAACCGAAGCCCAATGTTTTCACAAACTGGAGTTGATTATCGGTTTCCACGCCTTCGACTATGGCCTGGAGGTCCAGGGCTTTGGCCAGTTCCAGAACGGTGCGCGCGATTTCGCGACTCTTCTTGGTGGAGCGAATTTGCTCGATGAATGATCGGTCCAGTTTAATGCCATTGATGGGCAATGTGCGCAAGTAGCTTAACGATGAGTAGCCGGTACCAAAATCGTCAATAAAGATTTTTACCCCCAGTGACTGCAGACGCGAGAAAATTCCACTTGCCTCTTCATCGCGCTCTATGAGCACGCCTTCGGTAACCTCTATGCAAAAGTTGTGACCCTGGAGTTGATATTTTTCGAGACTGGATTTCAGATAATCCATGGAGTCCCGCAGGAAGAATTCCCGCGGTGACAGATTGACGCTGATAAAAAAATCCGCCGACACGGCACCCTCTCCGCGCCAGCGAGCCAGCGCACGGCATGCGGCTTCGGTGACCTCCCGCCCGAGATGAGAAATCAAACCGGTGGATTCCGCCATGGGAATAAACTGATCGGGACCAATTTTGCCGAGAATCGGGTGCTCCCAACGAACCAGGGCTTCGCAGCCAGCGATATGACCATGACGCAGGTCGACAATCGGCTGATAGAAAACCTGCAGGGCATGCTGGCTCAGCGCCTGGCGCAGATCCGCTTCCATTTGGGCCTTACTGAGTTGCTCACTCTGCATGCGCTCGTCAAAGACAACATAGCGTCCCTTGCCCTGTTTTTTGGCTTCATAGAGCGCGAGATCCGCATGCTTCAATACCTGCTCGGTAGAACTGTAGTTGCTATGGGCGGTGCCCATGGCAATGCCGATGCTTGAGCCCACATGGAATTCGTAACCGTCGATGGAAAACTGGGGTCGCAAGCCCGCGAGAATGCGGTCAGCCAAATGGCGAACCACCTCGTCGGTTGCCGTCTCCTCGATCAACAGTGTGAATTCATCGCCGCCGAAACGGGCGCAGGTATCGACCGGGCGCAGCTCGTGCTGAATACGTTCCGCGAAGGCTACCAGTAACTTGTCTCCGACCGGGTGGCCGTAACTGTCGTTGATGGATTTGAAATTATCGATATCCATCATGAAGATCGCGTAACTTTCGCCAAAGCGGTGGGCCCGATCAATCACGTGGGTAAGACGATCGAGAAACAATGCGCGATTAGCGGCGCCGGTCAGCTTGTCGTGGAATGCCGTATGATGAAGTTGCTGCTCCAGTTGCTTGCGTTCGGTTACATCGCGACCATAGCCGTAGAACACGGGCGCGTGCCGGGCGGCCACAAAGCTCCACTCGATCCAGCGGATATCACCGCTGGCCGTCAAATTGCGGGCTTCGTGGGTTATGCGCCGAAGCGTCCTGCTTTTCAACTCTTCCACTTTTTCCATCAGGGGAGCCCGGTCGTCCGGGTGTACCCGATCCAGAAAACTGGTGTTGGTCAGGGCCGATGACGTAAACCCGAGGATGCGTTCACAGGCCCTGTTGATCTGGCGGAAGCTGACGTCAGGGTTGAGAGTGCAGAGGATATCGGGAGACAGGGCAAAAAACTGCTGTAGTTCCTCCTTGATGATTTCGCGCTGACTGGTCTCGTAGGATAAATTCCGACTTGCCGTGGACAGGGCCCATCCCTGACGCTGGTTGATCCAGAGAGCCCAGATGAAACCGGCCATCAGAAAGCTGAACAGGATTCCGCCGATCAGGAGCCATCGTGGCTGATCGATATTGGCCGACGCTTCAAAACTGGGCAGAGAGCTATAGCGCAAGGTCCAGGTGGCGCCATTGAAATCAAGGGTGGTCTCGCGAACGAAGAGAGAATCATGGGCGCTGGTGAGGCGGTTGGCGGCCTCGCTGTCGTAAATGCGCTTGTCCGGCGTTGTTTCAACACCCTCGAAGATTTCCAGCCGGCGATAGGGCAGTGAACCTCTGCCCAGAATACCCGTCATCAGATCCCTCATTCTGAAAGGACTGTAGACGTAGCCGCGCAACCGCTGCCGCCGCTCGGCAAGCGTCGTCGGTTCTTCCGCACCGGTGTAAACGGGAACATAGAGCAGGAAGCCCGGCTGTTCGTTGTCACCGGCTTCCTGCACCAAGGATACTATGCCGGTGGCGCTGGTCAGACCGGTATCCCGGGCTCGTACCATTGCCGCGCGCCGCTCGGGATTGCTGAACATGTCATAGCCTATGGCGCGTTCGTTGCGCCAATTCTCCGGTTCCAGAAACACTATAGTGGTGTAGGCTGGACGATCGCCGCCCGGCCAGATGGTGAATTGGGGGTAACCGGAGGCGCGAGCGCCAGCTATTACCGATTGCTGTTCATCCGGCATGACACGCTGAGCATAACCTATGCCCTGAATACCGGGGAAACGCTCCTCCAGATTCAGTTTCTCCACGTATCGCCGCCAATCGTCGCGGCTGACGTCGGCAACACCTTCAAAAAACGCGGCGCCGGCTATAAGCACCTGCTCATATTTATCCAGGCGTTGCGCAATGGCGTGTGTGACATCGGCGTTGCGGAACTCAAACCGTTGCGAAGCCACTTCAAAAGAACTCTGTACCGAACTGCGCCAGAACCACAGAGTAGCCCCCAGCAATATCACCAGTGCGGTAGCCGCTATCAGGAGTCCTGACTTATGCTTTTTCATCATCGATTTTGAAGAAAAACGCCTGTTTTGGGGTTATCCGAACCGGCTCGCGCTGCCTTCTATGTACCGGTCTGACAAGTAACGCGGTCTTAGACCCGCCGGCCGACAAAAAGTTGAACTCAACCGCCGTGTTCCCCGCGCCCGATGCGGGCCAGCGCCGCCACATGGCGGCGTTCTGGTTGGCTCAGTTTTCATGCACAAGGCCCACCTTTGTCAGAGGCAATACTGGGAAGTGCCACCAAGCGAAAAAACGTAAACTGCGGCGACACCCGGATGGACTGAGGGTAGATTCAACAGTGGGGCACACTCGGCCAAAATATAAAGGCCATGTCACATTGAGGTGCTCTGCTGTGGACCCCGTCGCGGTAGGGTTCATAGCAGAGCACCTTTTGAAAGGCGGGATTCGGAGTACTGAAATGAAGACACAAGCACGACTGATTGCAGCTTTGGCGCTAGGCCTGTTATTGCAGGCGAATTGCCATGCACAGGCGACGATCGAGGAGTTGGTCGAAAACATGCCCCTCGCCCAGAAACTGGGCCAATTTCAGCAGGCGGATGCCAGTGGCATTGCCGCCGTCAAGGATATTCCGGAAGCTATAAAGGATGCCATTCGCGAAGGGCGCGTAGGGTCATTTCTCAACGTGGGTTCCGTGGACATTGCCAACGAACTGCAGAGGATAGCGGTTGAAGAAAGCGAATTCGGCATACCGCTGCTGATTGGCCGGGATGTGATTCACGGCTTCCGTACCATTTTTCCGATCCCACTCGGCCAGGCCGCCAGTTGGGACGCGGCGTTGGTAAAAAAAGGCGCGAAGATTGCCGCAAAGGAAGCCTCGTCCGCCGGTATTAACTGGGTGTTCGCACCCATGCTGGATATCTCCCGAGATCCTCGCTGGGGCCGTATTGCCGAGTCCTTTGGTGAGGATCCCTACCTCACCAGCGTTCTTGGTGCTGCTTCCGTCCGCGGCTATCAGGGCGATGATCTGTCTGATCCCGAATCCGTCGCCGCCTCCGCCAAGCATTTTCTCGGCTACGGCGCGGCCGAAGGCGGTCGTGACTACAACACGACCTACATCCCCGAGCCCCTGCTGCACAACGTCTATCTGCCGCCATTCGAGGCTGCGGTGGATGCCGGCGTGGCGACTATCATGAGCGCGTTCAACGATCTCAACGGTGTGCCCGCCTCCCTGAATCATTACCTGCTCACCGAAATCCTGCGCGACGAGCTGGGATTTGAGGGCTTTGTGGTGAGCGACTGGAATTCCATTATCGAAGGCATTATCCACGGCAGTGCCGCCAGCACCAGGCAGGCCGCCGCGCTCGCCTTCAATGCGGGTGTGGACATGGAGATGGTCAGCACCAGTTACAACGACCACCTGCGCTCGCTACTGGACTCGGGTGTTGTGAACTTGGCGACGCTCAATCAGCGTCTGGAGAACATACTCTCGGTCAAGAAGCAATTGGGTCTGTCCGAACGGTACCTGGTTGATCCTGCTCGCCAGGCCGATACTATTCTCGCCAAGGACCATCTCGCCGCCGCCAGGCAATCCGCCATTGCCAGCCTTGTGCTTCTGAAAAATGAACACAAGCTGCTGCCAATCGATGCGGGAACCGAAATAGCGCTTCTGGGGCCGCTGGCTGATGCGCCTCACGACCAGATGGGAACCTGGGTTTTTGATGGCAACAAGCAGGACAGTGTCACCGTACTCACAGCTTTCAGACAAAAATTTGGCAGTGACAACATTCACTACCATCCCGTTCTCGCCAGCAGCCGCGACCATTCAATGGACAATTTCGATGAGGCGGTAGAGGCAGCCAGCGACTCCGACCTCGTGGTCATGATTCTCGGTGAAGAGGCCTCACTCTCCGGCGAAGCCCAGAGCCGTGCCGACATCCGTCTGCCCGGTGCCCAGCAGGCCCTGATCAAGGAGCTGGCAAAAACCGACAAGCCCTTGGTGCTCGTCATCATGGCCGGGCGACCCATTGCCCTCAGTGAAGTCATTGGCGATGTGGATGCCATCCTTATGGCGTGGCACCCCGGCACCATGGGCGGCCCCGCCATTGCCGACGTGCTGAGCGGTGACGCAGAACCCAGCGGCCGCCTGCCAGTGACATGGCCCAAGGTCGTCGGACAGATACCCCTGTACTACAACCACAAAAATACCGGTCGTCCCCACGAACCCGAGGCCTTCATCCAGATGGACGACTTCCCGCTGGAATCGCCACAACATTCCACCGGCAACCGCTCACAGTATATCGATGTCGGCTTCGCGCCCCAGTTTCCCTTCGGTTTCGGTCTGACATACTCCGATGTGAAGTATAGCGATGTGAAAATTTCGAAAACCTCCGTGGCTCCGGGAGCGTCCACGGAAATTTCTGCCGCTGTCAAGAATACCGGCAACCGTACCACTACCGAAGTCGTACAGCTGTATGTACAAGACCTGTTCAGCAGCGTGACCCGTCCAGTACGAGAGCTGAAACAGTATAAAAAAATCACCCTGGAGCCCGGCGAAAGTCAGCGGGTGGTCTTTACGTTAACGACGGATGAATTGAAGTTCTTCAACAATGAAGTGGAAAAAGTGCTGGAACCGGGCGAATTCAAAGCCTGGGTTGCGCCCAACGCGGCAGCGGGCGTCGAAGTTGCGTTTGCCGTTACCCAGAAGTAAATACTAAAACTAGCAAAAACCCGTATATGCGGACAGGAGCATAATAATGAAATATCCTAAACTACTCGTTTCACTATTCCTTGCACAGGGAATGATTCTTACCGGTTGTGGCGGCGGCGGGGGTGGTTCCGATACCGTTTCCGGTGAAGACCCCGACAAAGTCCAACCTGCAGATTGGACCTTGGTGTGGTCAGACGAATTTGAGGGTGAGGCCATTGACAGTGAAAAATGGAGCCACGAAGTCGACTGCAGTGGTGGCGGTAATAATGAGCTGCAGTGCT
>CAZEWY010000119.1:0-10787 GCA_964515945.1 uncultured Cellvibrionaceae bacterium | reverse complement strand
TTCGACCCGCCGCCGAATAGAGCTCGCCCGAAGGCTGCGCCGCATGAACTGCTTTAGGATCATCTCCACTCGGATATCGTCCAAGTCCGACAACACCGGCGGGCGATGAAGGATCGATCGGGCCTGCTCCAAAATGTCCGCGTTCACTTGCAGGTAGTTGGTGACTGCGCCCCCGCCCCCGCCGTCCTTCGGCAGTCTCTTCTGCGCGATGGCGTCGAGCATTGCTGACCACAGCGGGTCTTGCCGCCTTTTCGCGGGCTCTTTGGCTGATAGCTTTTGTTTCGCAATGGACAATTTCATAAGACTCCCTCAGCTATATGAATCATGTTCTCAAAGGGTCTGCGTCGCATCGCCAAGACTCCGGTATATGCGGAACGTGCCCTCTACAGGTTCAATGCGGGCTCTGACCAGCGTCTTCATGGGCTGGAATTGCACATCGGTTAAGATGAGCTGCGCATGTGTGGCGCGGCAGTGCGTGATCAGTTTGGTCAGCGCTGATACACCACCGGCATCGAGCATGGTGACATTATCGAGATAGAGAACGATGGTTTTATTTTCTTCACAGTACCGGGTCAGTTCACCGAATATTTTATCGGCGGCGGCAAAGAAAAGCGGGCCAGTGATTTTGAAGACACGACACGACGCCGGCAGAGTATCGAGACGATAATCGCGATTACCCGTAATTTCGACCACACGGGTCATTTCGGCGATCTGCTTCATAAACAATATGGCGGCGAGTACGATACCGGCCGTAATCGCAATAACCATGTCAAAGAGAACTGTGAGCGAAAAGCAGCACAAGAAAATCCAGCGATCACTGGCTTGCGATGTTTTTAGCATATGAGCGCTTTTGGGCGCTTCACTCATATTCCACGCGACTACCATCAACAGGGCGGCCATGCCAGCCATGGGCAGGTAACCCAGTAATGGAGCAAGAACAACAAGCCCCAGCCCAACGACCAGGGCATGTACGGCTGCTGCCACGGGAGATTGAGCGCCTGCCTTGAAATTGGCCGCGGAGCGGGCAATCGCCGCGGTCGCGGTGATGCCGCCAAAGAAGGGTACGACAATGTTGCCGATACCCTGGCCCAGAAGTTCGCTATTGGCACTGTGGCGCTTGCCGCTCATCCCATCCAGAACGACGGCGCATAACAGCGACTCAATGGCCCCGAGCATGGCAATGGCAAAGGCCGCGGGCAGTAGATCCCTCAGCAAGTCCCAGCTAAGCACCAAACGATGCCCGTCTGCACCGGGTTGATTCCACGGCCACTGAAAAGTGGGCAGGATTGGCGGTATGCCGCGACCTATGCTGCCATCGGCGGCGGTATAGCTAAACCTTGAGTCGATGGTGTCAACTGAAAAGCCGGCATTGTTCAACGCCAGCGCCAACAATGCACCGATGACGACAGCCGGCAAATGACTGGGCACGGCGGTTTTCAAGCGGGGCCAGATGAGCATCACCGCCAGTGTCAGCACGGCCACAACAACGCTTGGCCAATGTGCGAGAGCGGCTGATTGAGCTAGCAAGCTGATCTTATCGAAATAATGTTCCGGCATGGAGGCGATGGGCAATCCGAAAAAATCTTTGATTTGCAGTGTGGCTATCACCACTCCAATCCCGCCGGTAAAGCCGAGTGTGACGGGTTCCGGAATGTATTCAATTAAGCGCCCGAGCCGAAAAAGCCCCATGACGATCAACATGCAGCCGGCGAGCAACCCGGCCAGCAGCAGGCCGCCGAGGCCATGCTGCTGAGTGATTGGATAAAGAATTACGACAAAGGCCGCCGTGGGGCCTGAGACACTGAAGCGCGAACCGCCAGTCAATGCGATGACGAATCCAGCGATCACCGCTGTGTAGAGACCATACTGAGGTGCGACACCGCTCGCTATTGCCAAGGCCATCGCCAGAGGAATGGCAATAATCCCCACCGTCAGACCCGCCAGCAGGTCCTTCTTGAAGCGCTGGCGAGTGTAGGGTGTATGGACGCAGCTTTCACGGAGGGCGTGACCGATGCGCAAGGAAAACAAATGGGCTCTGTGCGGCACGCTACGGCTCCCCTTGGCCAGGTTGGATAACGGTGGATATGTTAACACAAGTGTAGTTACATTAACGTATGATTATAATGGTGTTACAATTGATTCTTGAGCAGAATTGTGACGGTTTCGGCTGCGGGAGCTGGAGCAGTATGGGCTATCGGACCTGAAGCATTGACGCGCCCGTGAGCCAATTGAGCGGGACATCACTTAAAGAGATGAATGTTATGGAACAAAAGACTGCACGTTTGACGGTACTGATCGACCCCACAAAGAAGATGGCGTTTGAGCAATTATGCGCCTCTCAAGACGTAACGCCTTCGCAGGTCGTGCGCCAAATGATTCGGGAGTACCTCGACAAGCATGGCGTTAGCTACGCCAATCAACCACAACATCCCGGTCAGGGTACGTGACCATCATGATTCAGCGTCACGACCGCTTGCGGGAGTAACCAGAGGTGATACTTAATGACCAGCTTGCCTAACTGTCCAGCCTGCGGCTCGGGCTATACCTACGAAGACCGTAATCTTTTGGTCTGCCCCGAGTGCGCCCATGAGTGGGCTGCAGCAGACAGCTCGCCCGAATCGGAATATGCTTTTGATGTCCGCGATGCCAACGGCAACCGCCTGCAAGACGGAGACCGAGCCACCGTGGCTAAAGACCTGAAGGTCAAGGGATCGTCGCTTGTGCTCAAGATGGGGACGAAAGTAAAGATCAACCGCTTAGTGGATGGTGATCACAATATTGACTGCAAGGTCGACGGCGTAGGCGTGATGATGTTGAAGTCGGAATTCGTGAAGAAGGCATAGTGACACCTGCTGAACCAGGGGTCCGCTATTTTTCCTGTGACACTCTTCGATATAGAAGACATTGCAGCAAAAGTGAATAATGAAACACGTGCGTCAGGTATACAGTACTTTTCTTTAATATCAAACGATTTTTACAGATCTAGCGGCTAAATTTTTGAAGTTTTACCGGCCGGACCTCTAGAAGGAGAGGCCAATGCTACTTGAGGGTTCATGCCACTGCGGAGCGGTAAGGTTCAGCCTTGAATCGGCGCATCCCTATCCGTTCAATTTGTGCTACTGCTCCATCTGCCGGAAAACAGCGGGTGGTGGCGGTTTTGCCATCAACCTGAGTGGCAGTTACCACAGCATGCAGGTTGAGGGCCGGGACCATATCAACGTCTATCACGCGCTGATAAACGGGGAACCCAGCCCGGGCGAGCGGCATTTCTGCCGGCACTGCGCCACGGCGCTCTGGGTCTATGATCCACGCTGGCCCGAGTTGGTACATCCCTTTGCGTCGGCGGTGGACACCGAACTGCCCAAGCCGCCGGAAAGAACCCACCTGATGCTGGGCAGCAAAGCCGGTTGGGTCGAGGTGAGAGCCGGGGATGAGGATCGCTGTTTCACGGAGTATCCCGATGAAAGCATCGCCCAGTGGCACCAGCGACTCGGTTTGAATGCCGATTAGTTTTTTCTTTTTACCTGTCGTGTCGGCAGGGCACGCAGGGGATCGTCCGGCCAGGGATGTTTGGGGTAGCGGCCCTTCATATCTTTTTTGACCTCCGTGTAACCCGTGCGCCAGAAGCCGGCGAGATCTTGCGTAATCTGCAAGGGTCTGCGCGCCGGAGAAAGCAGATGCAGTGTGAGCGGAACTTTTCCGCCGGCAATACGCGGTGTTTGTTCACAGCCGAACATTTCCTGCAACTTGACCGCCAGTACCGGCGGCGTTTGCAAATAATCGATGGTAACCCGCGAGCCGCTGGGGACTTCGATGGCTCCGGGCGCAAGTTCGTCCAGTTCCCGTGGCAGCGGCCAGGGCAGCAGATTGTCGAGCATGGCTTTAAGGTTGAGCTGCTGAAAGTCCGCCAGACGATTCACCGGCGCGAGAAAAGGCGCCAGCCAATGGTCGAGATGCTCCAGGAGTCCGGTATCGGAAACATCGGGCCAGGGGTTCTGTTCTCCTTCAGCGACCAGTGATCGCAATAGCAGAACCCGGGCCTGCCATTGGCGGAGGTCGGAATTCCAGGGCAGAAGATCCAGACCCTGCTGTCGTACGAAATTCAGCAGGGCCGTTCGTTTGACGTCTTCATCGGGTTTCTCGATGATCCGTCGTTCAATCAGCAGTACGCCCACTTGGCGGCGACTTTCCGCGATAAAGCGATCGGCGCGTTTATCCCAGTCGAACACGTCCTGTCGGGACGTCAGCGGTTTCAGCGGGCCGTCGAACAGAGCCGGATTGAGCTCCGCCGCGAGCATGATGCGATCTTCCCGACTACCGGCAAAACCGCCAACCTCGGCACAAGCCAGCCATTCGCTGTTGGTCAGTGGGTCGCCCTCGGCGAGCCGTGCCGAACGACCATTGCTTAACTGGTAAAGGTTGTGCTGCCCCGGCCGGCGCTTGGCAATGCGGTCCGGGTAGGCGCAGGCCAGAAGGTAGCCGGCGGCATCCTCCGGAAGGACCTTTTCCAGTGGCGGTGTTTTGCCACTACTGCCCAGCGTGGCAAAAGTCATGGCCTGCTTGTGCGTGCGGCGCAGCCAGTCCTTGTACTGCGCGGGAATACGGGCATTCCCCTCCATCAGGTCGAGCAGTCCCACAATATCGGCGGAATCACCGGTGCGCGGAGGGTCGCTCAGTGTTGCCGCGAGTCGGGCGCCCCAGGTTCCCAGATCCCGCTGCCTGGCATAGAGCAGCAGGTGCGCCAGCCGAGGGTGCGCGGGGAAATCATTCATCCGTCGCCCGTGGTCCGTGAGCTGCCAGCCACCTGTTGGGTTGGGGGCTATGGCGGCCAGGCCCTGCAACAAATCCAGGCCCTGTTGAAACGCCGCCTGGGGTGGCGGGTCCAGCCAGCGCAACTCCTCCGGCTTGTCGATACCCCAGTTCAGCAATTGCAGCGCCAGGGGCGCGAGGTCGGCTTGCAGGATTTCCGGCGTGGAGTAGGGGGCCAATTGCCGCTGTTGTTCCTGGCTCCACAGGCGATAACACAAGCCCGCTTGCAGGCGGCCTGCACGGCCGCAGCGCTGAGTGCTGGAGGCCTGTGATAAACGGCGGGTGGTGAGGCGGGTCATGCCGGTAACGGGATCAAACGCCGGTTCCCGGGTCAGCCCCGCGTCAATCACGATACGCACGCCTTCAATGGTGAGACTGCTTTCGGCAATGTCCGTGGCCAGCACCACTTTGCGCTGAATGCCGCCCGCCGAGTCGGCGGGCGGCGGGGCAATGGCCCTGCGCTGCTCATCCAGGGACAGGCCGCCATGCAGGGGCATCACCGCCACTGTGTCCGGTGTGCGTCCCTCAAGCTGGTGCAATACTTGGCGGATTTCCCCCTGTCCCGGCAGAAATACCAGAATATTGCCGGTTTCCTCGCGCAGTGCGCGCACTATGGTGTCAGCTACCGGCGTCGCCAGTGGATCGCCCATTCTGGTGGCTTGTTTGTTGGAATGTGTGGCGCTTTGTCCGTAAACAATGTCGACCGGAAAGGCCTTGCCCTGGCTGCGGATGACGGGAGCGTCATCGAGCAGGGCGGCCACGGCGTTGCCATTGAGGGTGGCCGACATCACCAACAGGCGCAGCGGCGATTGCCCGCCCCGGAAGAGTTCCCGCCCCTGAAGGCAGAGCGCCAGCCCCAGATCACTGTCCAGGTGGCGCTCGTGGAACTCGTCGAAGGTGACCAGGCCCACGCCTTCCAGCGCGGGGTCCTCCTGCAACCAGCGGGTCAGGATGCCGCCGGTGATGACTTCGATCACCGTGTCGCGGCCCACCCGAACCTCCTGCCGCACCCGGTAGCCCACTGTCTGGCCCACGCTTTCGCCGAGCAGGGAGGCCATGCGTTCCGCCGCCGCCCGCGCGGCCATGCGCCGGGGTTCGAGCATGACAATTTTCCGGCCTTGCAGCCATGGCTGCTGAAGCAA
Source organism: uncultured Cellvibrionaceae bacterium (assembly GCA_964515945.1). GTDB lineage: Bacteria > Pseudomonadota > Gammaproteobacteria > Pseudomonadales > Cellvibrionaceae > CAYQQJ01. The sequence continues at coordinate 4,836 of CAZEWY010000119.1, read as the reverse complement.
GGCCAGGGGAACCAGTGTGGTTTTACCGGCGCCGGGAGGCGCCTCGAGAACAAGCTGGTGATGGACTTCGAATGCCGATTGCAGATCGGGCAAAACACCGGAAATGGGCAGATCTGGGAGCATCGAACCAACTATGCTTTCTCGGGCTCGATGACGGATTTCTGAAGTAGCTCCAGGAGTTTGTTCAGGTCGACGGGCTTGACCAGATAATGATCGAAGCCAGCCGCTTCAGCGCGGACCTTGTCGGCTTCACCACCGTAACCGGTCATGGCGATAATGGACACTTTGGCCAGGGCTTTATCCTGGCGTAGCCGTGATACTACCTCGTAGCCATCGATATCGGGCAAGCCTATGTCCAGCAACACGGCATCCGGCTGCTGTTGTTGCGCCGCCCGTAGGCCGTCCTCTCCCGTGTGCTCGATGTAGAGTTCATGGCCCTCGCTTTCCAGACACATGGCCAGCCCCATTGCGGAATCGACGTTGTCGTCGACGATGAGCAGACGCAAGGCATTGGGTTGCACGGTCGCTTGCGTGAAGGAGGGTGCAATTTCCTCGGGGTGCCGATCCACCAGAGGAAAACGCACCGAGAATTCCGCGCCCTGGCCGGGGCCGTCACTGGCTACGCTGATGGTGCCGCCCTGGAGGGTCACCAGCGAATGTACCAGGGCGAGCCCTATGCCCAAACCGCCCTGGGCGCGATTCAAGGCCGTGGGTGCCTGCACGAAAAGATCGAATACCTTGTTCAACAAATCCTCGGGAATACCGACGCCATGGTCGCGTACGCGGATGACCGCCCAGTTGTCTTCGCTCCGTTCCAGAGTGAGTTTGACGATGCCACCGTTATCCATGTACTTGGCCGCGTTCGCCAAAAGATTACTCAGAACCTGGGTGAGGCGCACCATGTCGCCCTCCACGCACAGGATCTCGTCGGGCAGGGCGAGTTGCAGTTGGTGCTGATGTCTTTCAAGCAGCGGCGCAACCATATCCGCGGCGTGAGCGACCAGCTTTGACAGGTCTATCACTTCGGGGCGCAATTGAATGCGCCCATTGGAAATGCGAGATACGTCGAGCAGGTCGTCCATCAGGCAGGTCAGGTGTTCAACCTGGCGCTGAAGCAGATCCTGTGCCCAGACGAATTGCTTCTCGGAGGCACTATCGAGTTGCATCACTTGCACGGCATTGTGAATAGCTGACAGGGGATTGCGCAGTTCATGGGCGAGTATGGCGATATATTCGTCCTTGCGTCGCGCCGATTGCGACAGGGCCTGTTCGGCCCTTTCCCGCTCGGCAACTTCCCGAGTCAGTTGGGCATTGGTGGCAATCAGATCGCCATTGGCGCGTTCCAGGACCTGGTTGAGCTGCTCCAGCTCACGCATATTGCGTGCTTTGAGTTCATCATGGGCTTTTGCCAGCTCGGTGTTGGCGGCCGCCAATTCCTGATTCAGGCGCGACAATTCCACCCGTTGCAGGTAAAGCTGGACAAGCGCCTGCACCTTGCCGCGAAGAATATCCGGGATTACCGGAATCTGAACATAATCGACGGCGCCCATTTGATAACCTTTGCGTTGGTCTAGATCCGTGACCTGCAAGCCGGTTACAAAAATAATGGGCGTTTCCTCAAAACGCGGATGACCGCGAATCAATGCCGCGGTTTCAAAGCCGTCCATTTCCGGCATACTCACATCCAGCAAAATGGCCGCGAATTCCATTTTCATCAGCTTGCCCAATGCCTCGGTCCCGGATTGGGCGCGCACCAGGTTGTAGTTCAGATTATCGAGTGCAACTTCATAACTCAACAGACGTTCAAGCCTGTCGTCAACAAGCAGAATGTTGACTTCATGGTCAGCCATACCCATTTTTACGCGTTTCTGTAATTTCTTTATTGGCATTACCGCCCCACAAGTGCTGAGGATATGGATCTGGTGTCCCTGGTTTGTAATCCTGAAATGGCGATCAACGATGCAACCATGTGCGCAACACCGCGACCAGTTGCTGATTGTTGACCGGCTTGGCGACATATTCCGAAGCGCCGGCCTCCAGGCATTTCTCACGGTCGCCTTTCATGGCTTTGGCGGTGAGCGCGATGATTGGCAATATATGGAATTTCGGCTGCGAGCGAATTTCACGAATCGTCGTGTAGCCGTCCATCTCGGGCATCATGATATCCATGAGTACGAGAGCCAGGTCATCGGTTTTTTCAATCAGGTCGATGGCATCGCGACCATTATTGGCGGTGAGCACCTCCATTTGGTGACGCTCCAGAATACTCGACAGGGCAAAAATATTGCGCACGTCGTCGTCCACCACCAGCACCTTTCTGCCTATCAGGGCTTCGTCGCTTTCATAGAGGTTCTGCAACATCTGCTGTTTGGCTTCGGGAAGATCCTTGATGGGGCAATGGAGGAACAAGGTTGCATCGTCGAGCAACCGCTCGGGTGAGCGCGCATTGCGCAACACCATACTCTTGGCCATGCTGTTCAGGTAGTCTTCTTCGTCCGGCGCCAGATCGTTGCCCGTGGTGATAACCATGGGCGTACTGCGCAAGGCCGCGTCCCGCTGAACTTCCGCAAGCAGCTCGAACCCCGACATATCCGGCAGTTCGAGGTCCACTACCACACAGTCAAAGTTTTTGCCGCGCATGGCCTCGAGTCCACTGCCACCTGCATTCACGGTGGTGATTTCCACCTCGTCGTGGCTGAGCAGGTCCAAGGTCACGGAAGTTTCCGTGTCCTTGTTTTCCACCACGAGCAACTGGCGTCGGCGCGGTTCAACCAATTGACGAAGATCCGCCAGCGCCTCGCCGACCTTCTCCGAACTCGCCGATTTGTTGATGTAGGCGTAGGCACCCCGGGAAAGTCCATGCTGTCGCTCGTCGTCCACCGTTACTATCTGCACCGGAATATGCCGTGTGACGGGATTCTGTTTGAGATGGCTCAGAATGGTCCAGCCCAGCATGTCGGGCAGGAAAATATCCAGGGACACCGCGGCCAGAGCATAGCTGTGCGCCAGTTCGAGCGCGTCCGCGCCGCGCATGGCCACCAGCCCCTTGAAACCATGGGAGCGGGCGAGATCCAGCAATATGTGCGCGTAGTGGGGATCATCCTCGACGATCATCAGGATCTTGTCATTGGCTTCGATGTTATTGCGGTCATCCGCCACCTGTTCCAGATGGGCAGCCGCGGACAGTATCGGCTGGAAATTGGCGTCTTCGGCCGATTGCTGGCGAAGTTGCGGCAGATACCGTGTGGCGGGATCACCATAGTTCAAGGGTATGAAGAGGGTGAAGGTACTGCCTTCGCCGGGGGAACTTTGCAGCCGGATTTCCCCGCCCAGGAGCTGTGCCAACTCACGGCTGATCGCCAGCCCGAGGCCGGTACCGCCGTAGCGGCGCGCCGTGCCCGCGTCCGCCTGCTGAAAGGCTTCAAAAATCAGTTTCTGTTTTTCCGCGGGAATACCGGTTCCTGTATCTGTTACCGAGAAGGAAACAACCGTTTCCGCCTGATCCAGTACGGGGTGGCCTGATGTCCAACCCGATTCTGCCACGTCGACAAACAGGCGCACGCTGCCTTGCTCGGTAAACTTGAAGGCATTGGACAGCAGGTTTTTCAGTATCTGCAACAGGCGCTTGGGATCCGTATAGATGAAGCGACCGAGATTGCTGCCGAATTCAGTAATCAATGCCAGCTTTCGTGTTTCCGCCTGGTGACGGAAGTTGCGCTCCACGATTTCGGTGAGATTGGTAAACGGCAGTTCCTCGCATTCCACCGTGACAGTACCGGATTCGATCTTGGACAGATCGAGAATGTCGCTGATCAGATTGAGCAGGTCGGTACCGGCGGAGTGGATGGTATTGGCAAATTCCACCTGGCGCGGCGTCAGGTTGCTGTCCGCGTTTTCCGCCAATTGCTCGCCCAGAATCAGAATACTGTGCAGGGGCGTGCGCAGCTCATGGGAGACGTTGGCGAGGAATTCGGATTTGTAACGGGAGGTGAGTGCGAGTTCCGCGGCCTTTTCTTCCACGGCGCGTCGAGCCTGGTCGATTTCCTGATTCTTGCGCTCCACCTCGGCGTTCTGCGCCGCCAGCAGTTGGGCTTTTTGCGCGAGCTCTTCGTTGGTTTGCTGCAATTCGAACTGCCGTGTTTGCAGTTCCGTCGCAAGCTGCTGTGACTGTGCCAACAGGCGCTCGGTACGCATGGTAGCTTCGATATTGTTGAGTACAATTCCCACAATATCCGCAAGCTGCTCAAGAAAGGCGATGTGGGAGGCATTGAATTCCTTCAGGGAGGCCAGCTCGATCACCGCCTTCACGTGTCCTTCAAAAAGGACCGGCAGGACCATGACCATTTTCGGAGCCACCTCGACCAGTCCCGAAGTGATGCGCATGGGTTCCTGTTCGGTCTCGGTAATCACCAGGCGGTGACCTTCCAGAACGCATTGGCCGACCAAGCCTTCGCCCAGCCGGTACTCGCGCTCGGCCTGATCGCTGTACTGGTCGGCGTAGCCGGCCAGTTGTCGCAAACGAAGTTCATTGTCAACCTCGGTCATGGCATACATCACACCCTGCTGTGCATCCACCAGTGGAGCCAGTTCCGAGAGCAGCATCTGTGCCACGGTGGTCAAATCGCGCTGGCCCTGCATCATGCGGCTGAACTTCGCCAGGTTGGTCTTGAGCCAGTCCTGTTCCGTGTTGCGGTCCGTGGTCTTGCGCAGGTTGCCGATCATGGCGTTGATGTAGTTCTTCAGGTCGGCCACCTCGCCGCTGTCGACATCCTGGATGTAGCGGGTAAGGTCGCCGGTGGTTACGGCTGTGTCAACGTCGGCGATGGCGCGCACCTG
>CAZEWY010000118.1:0-10811 GCA_964515945.1 uncultured Cellvibrionaceae bacterium | reverse complement strand
GGACGAAAAAATGACCTCCAGCAGCGATAACCGAATTAGTGTTAACAGGCCCTAGGTTAGCTTAAGCTTCTACCGACCACCAGCCATTGTGGTAGCTGATGGAGGCCGGGTTCTGCGACTACCCCCACTCCACTGAAACGCCATCTGTTGTTATCACATGCAATTCGCCTCGGTTAACCATGCCTTTCGTATCTTCGCGAATACTTTGATATAGATTATCCTCGGGTGTGGTATCCGTGGCAGCCAGGCCGACGCAGAAGTGAAGCTTAAACGGGCTGTCCGGTGTCGCGGGAAGGAGTAGTCGGCAAAACCAGATGGAGCGGGTTTTAGTAGAGCCGCACCCGGACGGCGAGATCTATCAGATTGATCTTTCCAATGCAGTTATTGCTGCCTCTAGCTGGCTGTTCGGTACATATTGCTCTAGTCTGTATTCGGTATCACTAAATTTAAGAGAGTCTGACATGGTTAAAAAAGTTGAAGTACATCTAGATACCTTGGTAATACTTGCGTTGGTTATGGTCGTCACCTTTAGTTTTATGTGGTACCAGCGTTATCAATATCGCATACTTATGCATGAGGATATCGAATGTCGGTGGAACGAGTCAGAGTTGGAGTTTGAAGTGGCTCGCCTCCAAGCCAAACTGGAAATACTGGCTCCGGAAGAGTAAGCCGAGGTCTGCGTTGCGCAAGATGCTCTTGAACATTGAACACGGATGCTCAAAAGGAGTGTTACGATCTTTAATAGAAGCTACGCTGTGTCTAATTCTTTTCGGCCGTGCAGCTTGCAGCTTGCAGTTCCCCTCTATATCATACCTCCCACATTTCACAGGTGCCCGAGCGTCATCCGACGCTCGGGTTAAACGGGAAGTCTGGTGCGCGATCACATGAAGGTGTGGTTGCAAGGCCAGCGCTGCCCCCGCAACGGTAATTGGTCAAGACCACAACATCTCGCCACTGTGCTCATTCAAAACTGCATGGGAAGGCGTTGTGGTAGCGTCTTCCATGAGAAGGTGCTTGCCAAGAGCCCGGAGACCGGCCTGCGGAGTTGCACGATGTTGCGGTGGGCGACATCAGCGATTGCCGCTTTTGTCTCCAGTCCCATCCGCGCAATCTGCTAATTCCTGCCTGTAGCATCATATTTTTGACCCAATCACTTATTAATGCTTTTTCAATAGAAAAGCAGTGGGATAAATATGATTTCGCAAAACAGAAACCTTGCTCAAAAAATGGCTCTTTTCATAGGCGTAGCTTTTACGGGTACAGCTTTTGCTCAAACGTCCGCGCCTATGCTGGAAGAAACAACCGTTATTGCCAGTCGCATTGAGATGCCGTTGCGCCAGATAGGAGCATCTGTTTCGGTATTGACCGAGGACGAACTGGAAGACCTGAGCTTTCCCGCCTTGGCCGATGCCTTGCGGACACTGCCCAGTGTCAGTGTGGCGCAGAGTGGTGGCCTGGGCAAAAGCACCAGTGTCAGTATTCGTGGAGAAGAAGGTTTCCGCACCCTTTTACTGATTGATGGCATTAACGTCTCCGATGTGTCGGCGGTACAGGCAATGCCGCTTTTCGGCCATGTTTTGAACAGTCAGTACGGCCGTGTCGAAGTTCTGCGTGGCCCACAGGGCATGATGTACGGGGCGGATGCCGGCGGAGTTATCAGTATTTCGTCGAAGCGGTCCGATCAGCCTTTTGAGGCCGATTTCGGCGCGGAAGCCGGCGGGTTTGACACACGGCGTCTGAACGGCAATTTGCGCGGTACTGTCAATAGAGTGAGTTATTCACTGACAGGCTCAAGACTGTCTTCGGACGGTTTCAATGCGCTGAAGGCTGACCCTGCTGCCGACGATGATGGTTACGAGAACACCAGCTTTCACGGCGTAGCGGAGGCTGCGCTGACAGCCAATTCAAGCGTGGAAATGGTGTTGCGCAACGTCACCAGCGAGAGTCAGTATGACGGTATGGACGCGTCGGACTATCGTGAGGAGTATGAGCAGCGCGCCGGCAAAATAGGCTGGCACTATGACACGGAAAAGCAAGGCCATAAGTTGGCTTATCTCTACAGCAATACAGATCGAAAAGACATTGTCTGGTCTTCCGAATTTGAGGGTAATATCAAACAGTGGCAGTATGTGGGCAACTATCGGTTCGCCGAGGATCTTGGCCTCGTTTTTGGCGCGGACCAGCGTACCGACAGTTACACCAGTACTTACACCCCGGACGAATTTGAACGCGAGCAGGCGGGCGTGTTTGTGGAAGGACAGGTCGGTTTCGGTGACAGGTTTTTCTACACCGCCGGTGTGCGCTACGATGATAACCAGGACTTTGGCGAACATACCAGCTACCGTTTGACCATGGCCTACCTGCTGCCGGTTTCGATGGGCGAACTGAAGCTGAAAGGCAGCTACGGCACCGGATTCCGGGCGCCGTCCCTGTACGAGGTTGGTCACAACCGGAGTTTGGCAGGCTACTCGTTACCCGGTTTGAGGGAAGAGAAAAGCGCGGGCTACGAGTTGGGCGTTGAATGGCGCTTCACGGAAGCAAGCTTTGTTGAACTCGTATGGTTTCACAGCGAAATTGAGGATGAAATCTATTGGTTGAGCCTGGGTGGTTTTACCGGTGGCTATTTCCAGGTGGCTGGTGAAACCCTGTCTCAGGGAATTGATGTCAATGGTGCCGTTGAAGTCTTCGACAGTCTGGTGATTTCCGCCAATTACACCTACAACGATACAGAACTGAACGAAAACACCACGCTCGTCGGTGCCATGCCCGGCGAACAGCGCCCGCGTCGTCCGAAGCACAAATATAACCTGTCCGTCGCCTACGACTGGTGGCAGGACCGGGTTCGTCTGGCCGCCTTCTACCGCAACTCCCGTGATACTATCGACTACGTTTACGGTGTTGGTCCTGTGCCGCTGGAGGATCACGATGTATTGGACCTGACGGCTTCCTGGCGGATTGTAGATGAGCTGGAAGCCTATCTGCGCTGGGAAAATGCCCTGGACGAAGATTACCAGGAGGTAGCCGGCTACAACACGGCCGGCAGTGCCGCCTATGCAGGTATACGCTTACGTTTTTAATCTTCGGAGCTGCCATGAGCCAAGATGAGAAAAACAACAAGATTAATGCCTCCCACAAAAAGGCCATGAAAGAAAAGCAGAAGGAAGTGCGTGATGCCATAAAAAAGGCCAAGGAAAAGCGCGGCGTTATCATCTTTCTGTACGGCGATGGCAAAGGCAAAAGCAGCTCCGGTTTTGGCACCTTGCTGCGCGCTGTCGGTCACGGGCAGCGCGCCGCTATAGTTCAGTTCATCAAGGGCAACTGGAATACCGGTGAACAGAGTTTTTTCACCGATCACCCGCAAGTGAGTCATCACATCATGGGCACGGGTTTTACCTGGGACAGCCAGGACCGCGAAAAGGATATTGCCGCCGCCGTCACCGTTTGGCAGGCGGCAAAAGAAGAACTGGCAAACCCCGATGTCGACCTCGTGCTACTGGATGAAATCACCTACATGTTCGATTACGGTTATTTGCCCCTGGAAGACTGCCTGCAAACATTGCGCAACCGACCACCGAACCAGAACGTCATTCTCACCGGGCGCAGTGCCGTGCCGGAATTGATTGAACTGGCGGATACGGTGAGTGAGATCAAGGATATCAAGCACGCTTTCCGCGCCGGAGTTCGGGCCCAGAAGGGAATAGAGTTTTAGCTACAAGCTACAAGAAAAGTCTAAAGCGTCACCGAAGCAGTCAACATCAACCGGGTCTTGTTTTTGCTTTAATCTTGAATTCGCTCGTTTCTGTTGCCGTCTAACCTGCCAACATCTTCTGCCTCCCGGATAGAAAACATAATCTATCAGGGTGTACACTCTGTCCCATGGCTAACGAATGGCCGGGTTTGGCAGGCATCACCAGCCGGCGCAGGGGAAGTGGCATCAAACAGGAGGCACTTATCATGAGCAACAGTTTTAACGCGTTGAATGAATTGCAAGTGGGTGGTGAAACTTACAAGTATTACAACCTCCAAGCTCTGGCAAAAGACTACTCTCTGGAACGACTCCCCTACGCTCTCAAAATCCTGCTGGAAAACCTGCTGCGCAAGGAAGACGGGAAAAATGTCACCGTCGATGACGTGGACGCTCTCTGTAGCTGGCAGCCGAAACAGGAGTCCAACTATCAGGTCGGATTTACGCCGGCGCGGGTGGTGCTGCAGGATTTTACCGGTGTGCCCGCAGTGGTGGACCTGGCGGCCATGCGCGCCGCCATGCAGGACCTGAAGGGAAATCCCGCCCTGATCAACCCCATCAGTGCCGTGGACCTGGTCATCGACCACTCGGTTATGGTGGATTATTTCGGTTCCGCGGATGCCCTGAAAAAGAATACCGACAAGGAGTTCGAGCGCAACAGGGAGCGCTACCAGTTTCTGCGTTGGGGGCAGAAAGCCTTTTCCAACTTTCGCGTGGTTCCGCCGGGCACCGGCATAGTGCACCAGGTCAATCTGGAGTATCTGGCTGATGTGGTCATGGTGCAGGAAGTGGATGGCGCGAAGCTGGCGCTGCCGGATACCCTCGTCGGCACCGATTCCCATACCACCATGATCAACGGCCTCGGCGTACTCGGCTGGGGGGTCGGCGGCATAGAAGCGGAAGCCGCCATGCTCGGTCAGGCGATCACCATGCTGATTCCGCAAGTGGTCGGCTTCAAGTTCACCGGACAAATGCCGGATGGTGCAACCGCCACGGATCTGGTGCTGACAGTCACGCAAATGCTGCGGCGCAAGGGTGTGGTGGGCAAATTCGTGGAGTTCTACGGTGATGGCTTGGACAACCTGCCTCTGGCGGATCGCGCCACCATTGGCAACATGTCACCCGAATACGGTGCCACCTGCGGCATTTTCCCCATTGACAAGGAAACCATCCGTTACCTGCAATTGTCCGGTCGGGATGAAAATACCATTGCTCTGGTGGAAGCCTACGCCAAGGCTCAGGGATTATGGCGTGAAACTGGCGCCGCCGAAGCGGAATACAGTGATCGGCTGGAGCTCGACCTGGGTGACGTGGTACCCAGCCTGGCCGGCCCCAAACGCCCTCAGGACCGCGTGCCTCTGGCCGAGGCCAAGCAGGCTTTCCACCAGTTATTGGAAGAACAACTGCAACAGCAGGAGGTCAAGCTGGCGTCCGACCAGCAGGACAGGTTCAGCAGTGAAGGCGGGCAGACGTCCGTAAATAATATCAACCTTCACGAGCAGGGCGCGGTCGAATATGAAATGGATGGTGAGCAGCGCCTGCTGCGTCACGGGGACATTGTTATTGCCGCCATTACCAGTTGCACCAATACCTCCAATCCCGATGTCATGATGGCCGCTGGACTGGTGGCGAAAAAGGCGCGGGATAAAGGCCTCAAGGTCAAACCCTGGGTGAAGACGTCCCTGGCGCCGGGCTCGCAAGTGGTGCCCGCCTATCTGCAGGACGCGGGTTTGCTGGAGCCCTTACAGGACCTGGGGTTCAATATCGTCGGCTTCGGCTGCACGACCTGCATCGGCAATTCGGGACCTTTGCCCACGCCCATTCAGGATGCCGTTCGCGCGGGAGATCTGACGGTATCCTCCGTGCTTTCCGGCAACCGCAATTTCGAAGGGCGCATTCATCAGGACGTGCGTACCAACTACCTGGCTTCGCCGCCCCTGGTGGTGGCCTATGCGCTGGCCGGCAGTATGACAATCGATTTGACCCGCGACCCCCTCGGTGAAGATGCCGATGGCAAACCGGTCTATCTTTCGGATATCTGGCCGTCGCGCAGAGAGATTTCAGACCTGGTTACCCGCACCATCTCCTCAAAAATGTACCGGGAAAAATACGCCGATGTCTTTGCCGGCACACCGGCCTGGCGGGAACTGCCGGTGCCGGAGGACAAGATCTACTCCTGGCCGGAATCCTCCTATGTGCGCAAACCGCCATACTTCGATGGCATGACCATGGCGCTGCCGGAGATCAAGGCGACCGTCGATGCCCGTTGCCTGGTCAAGGTCGGCGATTCCATCACCACCGATCACATTTCCCCCGCCGGCGCCATCAAGCCGGACAGCCCCGCCGGCAAATACTTGCAGGAGTTGGGTATTGAACCCCACGACTTCAACAGCTACGGGTCCCGACGCGGCAATCACGAAGTGATGCTGCGCGGCACCTTCGCCAACGTGCGCCTGCGCAACCAGTTGGCGCCAGGCACCGAAGGCAGTTGGACGACCCACTACCCCAGTGGCGAACAGATGACTATTTTCGACGCCGCCATGCGCTACCAGCGGGACAAGGTACCCCTGGTGGTGCTTGCCGGCGAGGAATACGGCACCGGCTCCTCCAGGGACTGGGCGGCCAAAGGCACCAACCTGCTGGGGGTGCGGGCGGTCATCGCGGAAAGCTATGAGCGCATACACCGCTCCAATCTGGTGGGTTTCGGCATATTGCCCTTGCAATATCTGCCGGGTGACAGCGCTGAAAGCCTGGGGCTCACCGGGGAGGAGACATTCTCGTTTGACGCCATCGAAGGCGAGCCGGAAACCATCGGCGTCTATGCGCGGAAGGGTGATGGCACCGAGAGCAAATTTTCCGTCAAGGTGCGCATAGATACTGCCGTCGAATGGGATTACTACCGCCACGGCGGCATCTTGCATTATGTGCTGCGCAGCCTGGCAAAGCGCTAGGACGCGCTGACAAGATGCCCTGGCCGGCGAGCCCGCTCGGCTCCGCCGCCGTTGGTACCTGTTCCATGTTTGTGATATAAACCCGCCTGAGTCCTGCCGACCATATGCCGCCCGGCGGATTGACAGCGCTGTCGTTTTGCCGGAAAACCCCGGGCGCCTGCCGTCACCAAAGATAAAAATTACTGCTGGAGTTGTCGATGTTAATCCCCCGATCCTTTTTAGCCGCCGTGCTGCTGACGGCATTGATGGGCTGTAGTGGCTCCGATGATTCGGTGACCATGTTGCCCGCCATTGACCAGGCCGGGTTGCAAAAATTCGCCGATCATCTGGCTGTGACCTATGATCTCGTCGAGAACCACCCCGAGGGTCACTGTGGCAACTCCCGGGACTCCAGCCCCTGTTATATCGCCGAACTCAGCCTGCGCGCATCAGAGCCTCTCCAAGCCACCGGGTGGAGTATCTATTTCAGCCAAGTGGACCCGGTGATCAGCTCATGGAATGACGAATTTGTGATTGAGCACCTGAATGGCGATTTGCATCGCCTTTCACCCACCGCGGAGTTCAGCGGGTTCAAAAAAGGTGAGACCAAAGTTGTTGGCATTGTTGGCGGTGGACTGGTGCTGAACGAACCCAAACTCATGCCCAACTATTATGTGGTGGCGGAAGGTCTGAAGCCGGTCATTATTGCCAGCACCCAGGTGCGCAAGGATCCGGAAACCGGCATGGAGGTGCGGCCTTACGTCGAACCCCTGACGGATCCTGAACAGTTCAAAAGCCATCCCCAGGACCTGACCCAATGGGCAACCAGCCGTCGCCTATACGAGGACAACGCCGGCACAACCCTCGATGCCGCGAACCTGGATTCGATGATCATCCCCACGCCTTTCAAGGTTCTGCCAGCCGAGGGCAGTCTGGACCTTTCCCACGGCATCAGCCTGCAGTTGCACGGCATTGACCGGGCAGCCCTGCAACCGGCCATCTCGCGCCTGGAACTGCTCAATGTTCACCAGCAGCAACAGGGCGTGCCGGTATCCGTCAGTGTCGAAGAAAATCCAGGCGAAGAAAATCCGGAAGCCGCAGCGGAATCCTACCGATTGCAGATCACCGACGCGGGCGTCACCGTCAGGGCCGCCGATACCGCTGGTGCCCTCTATGCTTTGCAGTCGGTTGCGGCGCTGATTGTGCCTGGCGAAACGCAGGTTCCCGCGATGACGGTTATTGATCATCCCCGCTACGGCTTCCGGGGATTGTTGATCGATGTCGCCAGAAACTTTCACAGCAAAGAACTCCTGCTGAAAATTCTGGACCAGATGGCCGCCTATAAACTCAACAAGTTGCATCTGCATCTGGGGGACGACGAAGGCTGGCGCCTGGAGGTGAAAGGGCTGCCGGAGTTGACGGATATCGGCAGCAAACGCTGCCATGACCCCAGCGAAAGCCGCTGTCTGTTACCTCAATTGGGCAGCGGGCCTCATGGCAATACCCAGGTCGATGGCTATTACACGCTTGAAGACTACCAGCAGATACTGCGCGCGGCAGCGGCACGCAATATTCAGGTGATTCCGTCCTTCGACATGCCGGGGCATTCGCGCGCGGTGATCAAGGCCATGGAAGCGCGCTATCGCAACTATATGGCGCAGGGCAAGGAGGAAGAGGCTCGCCGCTATCTCCTGACGGATTTTGACGACACCACGGAATATCAAAGTATCCAGTATTACAAGGACAACACCATCAATGTCTGCATGGAGTCCACCTACAATTTCATCGACAAGGTCATGGACGAAATGAAAGCGGTACACGCGGCCGCCGGCCAGCCGCTGACCCTGTACCACATAGGCGCCGACGAAACCGCGGGCGCCTGGGTTGAATCCCCCGCATGCAAGGCATTCATTGCCGACAACTCTTACGGTGTTGAAAGTGTGGAAGATCTGGGTGCCTATTTCATTGAGCGGGTTGCGTCGATCCTGGCGGACAAGGGCATCAGGACGGCCGGCTGGAGCGATGGCATGGGCGAGGTCGATCCCGCCAACATGCCCGAGGGCGTCCAGAGCAACCTGTGGACCCTGCTCGGCAGCGGCGCGCACAAGGTGCTTCGCGATCAAGCCAGCAACGGTTGGAATATGGTGCTGTCGATGCCGGACCTACTCTATTTTGACTTTCCCCAGGCGGCGGACCCCAAGGAACATGGTTACTACTGGGGCTCCCGGGAGACGACTCTGCGCGACGTCTTCAATTTCATGCCGGGCAATTTGCCCGTGCATGCGGAATTTCGTACCAACCAGCTCGGTCAGCCCTATGTTGCCGATGATCGTGTGCAGCGGGAGGGTGACCTGATTGTTCATCAGCCGCGGCCAGAGGGGCGCACCATAGTGGGGATTCAGGGGCAGGTATGGAGCGAAACCTTGCGCAGCGATGCACTGGTCGAGTACATGCTGTTTCCACGCCTGCTGGCCCTGGCCGAGCGCGCCTGGCACAAGGCGGACTGGGCGGTGCCATACAACCATGACGGTGCCCTTTACAGCAGCAGCACCAATGCCTTTACCGCCGAGATGCAACAACAGCGGGACGCTGAATGGAGCGGTTTCGCCACGGCGGTTGCGCTGAAGGCCATGCCCAAACTCGATATGTCCAATATCGGCTACCGCCTGCCGACAGTCGGGGCAATAATCGAAGATGGCCTGCTCAAGGCCAACGTCAGTTTCCCCGGTCTCGCCATTGAATACCGCGTTGACGGCGGCCCCTGGCTGACTTATCAAGGGCCGGTCAAGGTCGAGGGAGACCGGGTGGAAGTGCGATCAGTTGCACCGGATGGCGAACGCCGGGGACGAACTCTGCAAGTCATCTGACTTGTCAGAGCAGGTAATGGCCGGGGGAGCCGGTGGCGGCCTCCACCCGACGTCACGCCGCCCTGGTAATGCCTTCGGCGGCTTCTGACGCCATCTTCGCCTGATTGTGGCGGAGTATATCGCCCAGGGTGATGACGCCGCACAGCCGCTTGTTGTTGGCCTTGCTGACTACCACCAATCGATACACATGCTGGTCGCGCATGCTCTTGATCGCGGAGTCGAGGCTGTCCTCCTCATAGCAGTAAAGCACCTTGCCGGTTTCAATTTGTCCCACGCTGGTGCTGTTCGGGTCCATGCCCTTGGCAATGCCGCGAATCACAATGTCCCGGTCGGTGATAACGCCTTCCAGCTTGTCCTGCTCGGGATTGCCTATGGGCAAAAAGCCGCAGTCCCGGTCGAGCATTTTTTTCGACGCTTGCGCCAGGGTGGTGTTGGGCAAAATATATTCACAATCTTGAGTCATCACGTCTTTGACTTGCATAACCTCTTCCTCCAGTCACATTGATTTTTCGGCGGTTGTAGGAGTTGCAAGAGACAATACATTTCCTGCATTGCGTTCCGCCTCCCGCTGCAACAGGCCTGGTACAGGGCATAAGTACAGGGCTTATAGAGGGCTCTGCGACCCGGTTCTTCACCCGAAAACCCCTGCCTTGGCTGTCTCTATTGGAGGCAATATTCATGCTTGATCAGTTGTGGGAAGTGCGGTTCCGGATGCCCTTAAATACCGCCGGCAGCTATACCTGGCGCACATCGGGGGTGTAAACTTGGCGGCCACTTATCACCCGCGCGGGCGGACTGAGTTCCGATTTCGCGCCGATCAAGAAGTTATCATTATGGCTCTCTCCCTCTCGAAAAAAGATTATCAAGCTGCCTTGGCGTTGTCCGCCGAAGAGCGCTACGACTATTTTGTTGAACAGGTGGGAGCATCCGGCGAAATCTGGAGTCTTGCCAATAAGGACGGCTGGGTTGCCTTTTCCTCGGAAGGTGACGCCTGCCTGCCCGTGTGGCCACATTCGGACTTTGCCCGGGCCTGGGTTCGGGAGGACTGGTCGGACTGTGAACCTCAGGCCATAAGGCTGGATGCCTGGCTCGAACGCTGGTTGCCGGGAATGGAAGCCGACGGCACTCTGATTCTGGTGTTTCCCAGTGAAGAGGAAGAGGGCATTGTTGTGAGCCCGTCGGAATTGGAAGCGTCGCTGGTTGGATAGCTGCAAGCTACAAGAAAAGAAGGGAAAAGGGGAAAAGGGAAAAGGGAAAAGGGAAAAGGGA
>CAZEWY010000117.1:0-10914 GCA_964515945.1 uncultured Cellvibrionaceae bacterium | reverse complement strand
CCCACCCACGCCCACCGCGTAGGTAAGGCCCAGCCACTCCGACGTGTTCAGATTCGGCGAGGCTTTCAGCAGGGCGGCGGTCAGCGGCACGTTGTCGATCAGTGCGGACAGGAGACCGGCGCTATAACTGGCAAGGGCGGGGCTCATCTGGTCGTAGGCGGCAGCCAGGGTGTCCAGTACACCGACCTCTTTGAGCATGCCTACCAGCAGGAGCACACCGAGGAAGAACAGCAGGGTTTCATATTCCACCTGGCGGATATACTCGAGAATACGGAGCTCTTCCTTGTCGCTTCGCAGCCAATGGCCGAGCAGGAACATTACGGACAGGCCCATGAGGAACGTGAGCACGGGCGGAATCCGGAACAGGAAGTTGAACAGCATGGTGCAGAAGATGGTGGTGAAGAAGGTCAGGGTAATCGCGATATCCATGGGTTTGAAATATCGGCGGATTTTATCGGTGGAAACCGTGCCGGTCACGCCGGGAAAGAACATGAGACTGAGGGCTACAACGCCCAGGGCCGCCGGCATCACCAGAACAAAAAGCTCCAGCATGGTGACGTGCCCCGCCAGGAAAATCATCAAAGTGGTTACGTCACCGGTAATCAGGGCCACGCCGCCGGAGTTAACAGCGAAAACCACCAGGACTGCCAGTTTGATGCGGGTCCGGTTGTCGAGGTTGAACGACTGCACCAGCCCCAGGGTGACCAGAGTCGCGGTGACGTTGTCACAGATCATGGACAGGATCATGGAGAAGATCGCCACCATCACCATAAGGCTGCGTTTGCTCATCTGTTGTGGGCACACTCGCTGCACGAGCGCCTGCACCAGGCCTTTGGCGTTGAGGTAAGCCACGAAAGTCATGGTCGCCATAAGAAATAGCCAGAGGGTCGCGATTTCCAGCAGGTTCTCGTCGAGCTTTTCCAGCATCACGCCTTGTCGCTCGGTCGAGCCGGCGAACATGAACATCAGCAGCCAGGAAAAACAGCCGAAAAACAATGTTGTTTTGGCTTTGTTGATATGGATATATTCTTCGAAGATGACACCGAGGAGCGCGAGAAGCGCGCAGGCGATCAGGACAGTTTCAAGAAATGCAGGCATAGGTAGCACCAGGATAATGTTAGGGAACCTGTAACAGGCCTGTCAGGATATCTTTGAGAAGCCGTTTGGCAGGGCGCACCAATAATGTGCGCGGCGACGGCTCGATGCTGATGTCACGGGGGCAGCCGCAGAGGCTGGTAACCGGAATATCCTGAGGCATGAAAATTCGGGTGCTGATGCAACGCGTCGATCAGAAGCATAAACCCCTGGAGGGGATGTTGGTGGACCCTGGCGGTGCATCAAAGAGGTGCGCATTCTAACTCAGTCGGCGACGAAACCCCACCCGGAATTCACCGGAAGTCTGGCGGTAGAGGGTCAAAACCTGTTAGTTTTGGTGCAGCGAAGCGTTCAAAGCACCCAATACGCAGCCACGTCATTCATACGAGTCCCTATTTCTCATGCGCTACCTGCCATACATGTTCAGTCTTCTTCTTTCGCTGGTCCTCCTGTCTCTCGGCCTTCTGCACGACAGCGTTTGGTTGATACCTCTGCCGCTGACGGCGGCACTGGCGTTGCTGGGTACCTGGGATCTCTTCCAGCGCCGGCACTCGCTGCTGCGCAATTACCCGATTTCAGCCCATGTGCGCTGGCTGATCGAATCCGTGCGACCGGAACTGCGCCAGTATCTGCTGGAGAGTGAAACCGACGGCACACCTTTCCCGCGGGTACAGCGAGCACTGGTCTACCAGCGCGCCAAGGGCGTGAATGACAAAATTCCCTTTGGTACCCAACTGGATGCCAGCGCCAATGGCTATGAATGGCTGAATCCGTCCATAGTGCCCTCGGTCAACGCCGGCGGGAACTTCCGAATCAGCATTGGCAACGAACAATGCTCACAGCCCTATAGCGCTTCGGTGCTCAATATCTCCGCCATGAGCTTCGGTTCGCTCAGTGGCGCCGCCGTGCGGGCGCTGAACAAGGCGGCGCGAATGGGCGACTTCGCCCAGGATACCGGCGAGGGCGGCATCAGCGAGCATCACCGATTGCACGGCGGCGACCTCATCTGGGAAATCGGCAGCGGCTATTTTGGCTGCCGGGACCAGGCAGGGAATTTCTGCCCCGAACGTTTTGCCGAGCAGGCGCGGGACCCCCAGGTGAAAATGGTGGAGGTGAAGTTGTCTCAGGGCGCCAAGCCCGGACACGGCGGCATATTGCCTGGGGCCAAGGTCACGGCTGAAATTGCCGCCGCGCGCGGTGTGCCCATCGGTCAGGACTGCGTTTCGCCATCCGCCCATTCGGCCTTTTCGACCCCGGTGGAACTGATGGAATTCATCGGTCGCCTGCGCGAACTGTCCGGCGGCAAGCCCAGCGGTTTCAAGCTGTGTATCGGTCATGGCTGGGAATTCCTGGCCTTGTGCAAGGCCATGCTGGCGACGGGCATTTATCCCGACTTCATCGTGATCGATGGCGCCGAGGGCGGCACCGGTGCGGCGCCTCTGGAGCTGACCAACCACGTGGGCACACCCCTGCGCGAGGGTCTGATCTTCGCGCACAACGCCCTGGTGGGCAGCGGGCTGAGATCCCACATCAAGCTGGGCGCCAGCGGCAAGATTACCTCCGGCTTTGGCATGGCCGCCAACATGGCTCTGGGTGCCGACTGGTGCAACTCCGCCCGCGGTTTTATGTTCTCGCTGGGCTGTATACAGTCGCGCAGTTGCCATACGGACCACTGCCCCAGTGGCATCGCCACACAGAACCCGAGGCGGGCGCGAGCTCTGGTTGTGCCGGAAAAGGCAGAACGCGCTCGACGTTTCCATGAGGCGACTGTGGCGGCTTTGGCCGAAGTGGTGGCCTCGGGCGGGCTCATGCACCCCTCCGAATTGCGGCCGGTGCACATTTCGCGGCGCATGGACACCCAGAAGGTTCACACCCTGGATCAGGTCTACGATTTCCTCAGCCCCGGAGAACTGCTGGAGGGCACCAGTAATCCGGCCTTTGAGAGCCAATGGGCGCTGGCCCGGGCTGACAGCTTCCGCGCCGGCGGTTGATGCGAATGATCCTGGACTGGCGAGGCGAGCGGAATCTGTTTACTATCGGATGCCCTTTGGAGAACAACGGAATCGTGTTGTGGTCAACACTGGTTAATCAAAACACGGGTTCAGCTACAGCTAAATCGTGCATGAAGCACGGGAGATAACATTCAATGCGATTCCTGACGATAGCCGCGCTGCTATTGCTGTCCGTCGGCAGTCATGCCGACAACAATGTCATACGTCACTATTTCGAGTCCTTGAACAGCGGCTATCCGCTGACTGTGCATGGTGACTATCTGGTCGCCACCGAGGATCTCAAAACCTTTTACGAGCAGCACAATTACCAGCCAATCTGGTACAGCAGCGGCAAGCTCAACAAGGTTGCCACCGAACTTTATCTCGCCATAGAGACAGCCACCGCCGACGGCCTGCAACCGGCGGATTACCACAACCGGGCGTTGCAGCAGTCATGCCCGGCGGAGCAGACCGAAAATCTCGCCTACTGCGACCTCCTGTTCACCGACGCCTTCTTCATCCTCGCCCAGCATCTGTCGGCGGGTAAGGTCAATCCCTCGGCCATGTCCATCGAATGGCCCGGAGAGCAGCGAAATAGAAATCTGGTGTCCCTGCTCAATGACGCCCTGGCCGAAAATACCCTCAAGAATGTGCTCGCCAGCCTGCGCCCCAGGCAGTTGGGCTACGAGCGCCTGATGTCCGCGTTGAAACGACTAAGGGTGGCGACGCGCTATCCCGCCTGGTCGCCGCTGCCGCTATCGCCGCCGATTGAGCCCGGACAGTCGGACCCCAGATTGCAGGCCATTATCGAGCGCCTGGTTTTCTGGGGGGATATGCAGGCACCTCCCGCACCCATTGACCATTATGATCAGGGTTTGCAACTGGCGGTGCAGAGATTCCAGGGCCGCCACGGCCTGAAGGATGATGGTGTTATCGGAGAGGAGACCTTTAAGGCCTTTAATGTTGATCCCACACGGCGGGCACAGCAAATCATCGCCAACATGGAGCGGCGGCGCTGGCTGGCCAAGGAACTCGGCATCAAGCATCTGAGGGTCAACATTGCCGAGCATAAATTGTCGGCCATCAAGCACGATCAGACGGCTTTTACACAGACCATTATTATCGGCAGTCATTATCGGCAGGTACCCGCTTTCAGCGACGAGATTCGCTACGTCGAGCTGAACCCCGACTGGACAGTACCTCAGGATATGGCGGGAAAGACCTTTCTGCCGATGTTGAAAGCCAATCCCCAATCTCTCGCATCGCTCGGATTTTCCATCTTCGCGGGCAACAAAAAAATTGCGGCGGATGCCATCGACTGGAGCGGAATCTCCACCGGAAACTTCGACTACCGCCTGGTGCAGGCGCCGGGTCCGCGCAATGCATTGGGCCAGGTGGCATTTGTCTTCCCCAACCCCTACAAACTGTCCCTGCATGACAGCCCCGACCAGGATCTGCTTGAAAATGCCGGGCAGCCCTTTAGCGCCGGCGGCATTCGGGTGGAAGCGCCCCTCGAACTGGCGGCGTGGCTACTGGAGGATTCTTCCTGGTCCAGTGAACGTCTCGCGGAGCAAGTGGCAAAAGGTGAGACCCAGGCGCTCTATCCGCTGCAACCCGTGCCCGTTCATATTGAATACCGCACAGCCTGGGTCAACCGGCAGGGGGTGCTCAATTTTCGGAAGGATATTTACGAGCGGGATAAGCCGCTGTATGAGAAACTGATCAGTTTTTGACCTTACTCATTTTTTAACTTGGCCTATACTTGGAATTGTTGCCGGTGTCGCGTCCAACCTGCCGATGCCGACCGATGGAAATAATAATCAATATCTCACACGCCTGGGATAGCAACACCATGGGACCCAACATGAGAAGTGCCATACTAATAATTGCTATTTTCAGCCTGGTTGGCTGTACCAGTCTTACCGAAAAAGGAAACGAGCTCTACGCATCCGGAATGTACAACGAGGCGGCGGCGTACTACGAGAAAGCACTCGCCAGAGACTCGGCCAATGTGGATGCTCGAATCGGTTTAGAAAAAGCCCGCAATAAAATCATCGACCGAGGTTTGATTGATGTGAGAATGTTGCGCCTATCATCCAACGCCGCAGGCGCGGCAGACAAATTGGAAGAGATACTGCGCAACCAGCAAGAGTGGAACCTGACGCTGAGCGGTGCTATTGCATCAACTCAGGCAGAGGAAACCCGTCATGCCCGATACTGGCTGATAGAGCAAGCACGAGACCTTTCACAGTCAGCTTACCCGGACAAGTTCCGGTGGCTTGCTGTCTCTCATCGGGAGCTTATTCGAGCCACCCAGTTACGTAGTAAAATGGAATCTCTGCAAAAAGTTGTGGAAGAGAAAGGGCGTAAAACTTGTCGGGAAATGGCCCGCGATGTTGATGGACAACGTTTCTTCTTGCGAGACTTTGTTCAAAAATATTGCACATCCTGGGGTGTCGAAATTGATCTGAAGGTGGATAGCATGGACAAGTCCCGCTACAGAGGACTGGACATTACACCTCAGGTTACATATTGGACAAATTTTGGGAGTACCCAGCATAATAATTTGGAATTTCAGCTCAATGAGCTGAAACAAAAGTTCCGGGACAGCATTTGGTACTCTTCCATTGGCGATCAGGCTCTCAGTGTTAGGGCTAACGGGAATGTTAATTATAACCGGAATTCATCGGCGCAATATCGTGAGGCAAGCTACACAATTGATAGTGTGCGAACAGTCGTGAATAATGGCGTTAAAGAAGAGAAAACCGTCGAAATCAAAAAGAAGCATCCATATTACGCCAACGTAATTAGCGAAAATTTTTCATTTGATATTTGGTATTCCACAAAAATTCTTGGAGAGACGCTAAGTAAAGTCAAAAAATTCTCCAAATCAGCCGTGACTGAATCCCATAATGAAAATTTTCCAGCAGCAGGGCTGCAGCCGAAGCGACCCTCGTTAATGAACGTGTCTGCCTTATTGTCGGACAAGCTGGGCGAGCTGAATGACGAATATCTGGGTGTTCTACGCGATAAATGGGCAGCCGCCTACTGTGAGAACCACGGGAGCGACGCGTTGGCCGAGAATGTGCTTCGTTGCGGAAAGGTTCGGCCCGACGCTATACATGTTAATAGCTGGGCGCGGCAGAAGTTCGGTGTAAGCTACGAAGAGCTTATGAGTTTGTACGGAATATAAAAACGAAAAGGCTATGCGAGTCTTTTGATAATAAGCTGATATCACTAAAAGCTCACTTGCAAGGAGTAAAAAAATGAATAACCACGTAAAGCTATTTGTGGGCTTGCTGGCAGCATTATCCCTTCTGGTTGGCTGTGCCTCGTCTCGCACGGTGGTTGAAAGCGACCTGGGTATAAAAGACGCTCCCGCCTGGGTAAATGAAGGCAAGCAAGCACTCCACGATGGCGGTGACCGTCTCTTTCATGGCATAGGCTCGGCGCCAGCAATGAACGATGGGTCCCTGCAAAGAGCCACGGCGGATAATCGAGCGCGAGCAGAGCTGGCACAGATTGTATCAACATACATGGAAGCATTGGTGGAAGACTACAGCACCGCGCTGACCAGTGATGACCAATTTATCAATGAGCAATCTTTTACCCGCTCTATCAAGAGCTTGACCAAACTGGAGCTGATGGGAGCTGAAATCATCGCACGCTGGCGGCATCCAGAAACGGGGGTTATATATAGCCTGGCGGAGCTGGACATGAAGAAGCTCGCGGTGGCTGCCGCTGCGGCAAAGGATATGGATGCAGGACTGAGAAACCACGTTGTCAGAGAGGGGAACAATGTCTTCGATTCTTTCAGTGAGCGGCCAAACTATGAGTAGATGGCTAAGGATCATTGCAGCGGGTGGACTTTTGGCACTTTCAGGATGCGCAAACGAGGCGGTTCAAGTACAACGTATTGCCGTGGATGAAGTGCGGGATCTGAGTGGGAAGTGGAATGACACAGATTCCAGACTGGTCTCTAGTGAGATGGTTGAGGATATGCTGTCCCGCGCATGGCTGCAAGAGCATACAGAGGAATTCGGGCAGGAACCTACCATTATTGTTGGATCCATCAGTAACCTCAGCCGAGAGCATATCAACACTCAAACGTTCATAAACGACATTGAGCGGGAGTTGATAAATTCTGGCCAAATCGCCTTTGTGGCGAATCGCAATGAACGTTTGGATATTCGGGAAGAGCGTCTTGATCAGGATATGAACGCTTCGGCCCGCTCCCGCAAAGCCATGGGCCAAGAACTGGGCGCCGATTATATGCTGCTTGGCAGTATCAACACATTAATAGATGCGGCGGACAAGGCTCGGGTGACTTATTATCAGGTGGATCTTAAATTGATCAGTCTGACTGACAATCGAACCCATTGGGTTGGTCAAAAGAAAATAAAGAAACTAATAACAGGCGATTTAAGCCTCTACTGAACTGCAAAGGCATACGTGCCGTCGCTCCGTGCATAAGAAAGGATAAGGTCGTACCTTTAGCCAAACACGATCACGCTGACTTAGGAGCTACCAGAATGGCTGCTCGAACTATATATTTAATGGCTATTGCCGTGTTGCTGGCAGGGTGTGCCGTCAAAGGTGGTGCTCCTGAACAAGGTGCACAGCCAGATTGGGTAATGGGCATTAGCGCGCAGTACCCCAAGGGAGTGTACCTTTGTGGTGTTGGTGAAGGCGATACGCTGACCGACGCCAAGTCACGCGCCCGGGCGGAGGTGGCGAAAATATTCAATGTCGCTGTTCAGGAAACGTCTATTGAAAATGCCAGTTTCTCATCCAGCTCGTTTGGTGACGATGGGGAAACGACGGAATCTCTGACGATTGACCGGGAAATTCGCACCAGCACCCAACAAGTACTTGCCGGAGTTGAGCTGCCGGAAGTGTGGCAAGACCCGGTGACCCATCGCTACTACGCGTTGGCGGTATTACCACGACTAAAAACTGCTGCGTCATTACGCAGCGAGGTTGACCAGCTGGACGCCGCGACGGCGGCGCAAATAGAACAGGCGCACGCCACGGATTCCCTGTTCAGAAAAATAAGATTTGCAGAGCGAGCGCTCGAACTTCAAGCAAAGCGACGCGTGTTGGCAAGGCAGCTGAAAGTTGTTTCCCCTGTAGGTCAAGTGACAGATACGCCCTGGTCGCTGGAAAAACTGAGGGCAGACCGCGATGCGCTTATTGCACGCGTGTCTATCAAGCCACGAGCAGACGGTGACTTTGCTGATGAATTACAGCGTGCACTCGCGAACGTACTGGCAGCACAAGGTTATGATGTGGGGCCAGAAGGTCGCTACGAGGCGTTACTCACCTTAACGTCCACGCAACTACCGGCAGCGCAGGATCGCTGGTACCTGCAAAAGGCTCTATTGGTGCTATCGGTCACGGGCGAAGGGGGAGCGTACCTCGGCGGTTATGAATGGCATTTTCAGGTGTCGGCAACCAAGCCTTCGCTCGCCGATATCCGGGTCCTGGAGCAAGCAAACGTCATCATACGAGCTGAACTGAATGATAGGCTTTTAGCCACCCTGACTGCGGAAGGAGAAGCCTTCCCCACAAAAGGAATTTGAAAATGACTGGATTATAGCCTGTCACAACCGCAATTGGTTTTGCCAGATAAAGCCCGCCTGATTCATCAACTCTTCCTACGGATGTCTCATTCCCAAAATGGGAAAGGATTTATTTTTCTTCGTGTTTTCGAAAATCAATCCAATAATTGTGGCATATGCTTCCCTTTGATATATGCCATTGGCGTTCGATTACCAGGGTCAATGTCGAGGATGAATTTGACGCGGAGCACTTGATCCTCCGGGGTCACTTTAAATTCAGAAATCATTCAAATGAAGATTTAGGTGTCATTTCCCCAGGTTGAAGATGCGGGCTATATGGACGATCCATAAATGTCTCGGTAAGCTTTTCAGTATCGTCATAAGCTGTAGAGGTTATAGGGGGCGACTTGTTTTCACTGAAGCGCAAGAGCGATTACCGTTTGCAGCTGACCCGCACATTGAAGAAGCCGGGACAGTATAGGGTCGAGCTGTATCTATTCACTCCCCATGAAGGCAAATTTTCGGCCTGGACTCTGGCCGAGCAGCAATTCTTCTTTAGCTCTCTGGAGCATCGCTTCGGCCTGCTGGGGCTGCCGGATAAGGACCGGGTCAGCAAAGCCGACAGCTCATTCGTGTTGCTCTCGCCACACTACGAGATCATGTACGGTTCCAGGCTGTTTCAGTATCGGGCCTCGATGGACCGCCTGCGTCAGCAGATTCAGGATGCGGAGCTTACCGCCGAGCCGGTGAAACGCGCCCTGCGCGTGATCCAGAACTTTGCCCAGCGCCTGCGCAGGTCGACCCCCGAGCAAAGTAGCCAGCGGCGCTATTTTCGGCTGGTCGATATCTACTTTTCCTGGCACGCCGAGCAGTTCCTGCTGGAGTGTATGACGCTGGAAGGCTTTGCCGGGCTGGATCAAGAACTCAGGGATGCAATCCAGGCGTTTCTGCAGCAGGAATACCAACATCGACAGGAGCTGAAATACCTGCGCGACTTCCGCGGCACCCCGACCCGGGTCTGGAACCGCATGAGCTTGTATCTCCGGCTGCTCGAATACCCCGTGGTGCTGCGCTCCAATATAACGGAATTGGGAGCCGGTACACGCAAGTTGGTCAAAGCGGCCTCGACCATGTTGGTCATGTCGTTGTTCACTTACTTCATTTTCAATGCGCGGGCCGGTAGCCAGCATCTGTCCCTGGCGCTGCTTTTGGGCATCGCGCTGATCTATGCCCTTCGCGACGTGCTGCGGGACGACATGATCAAGGGTATCACCCAATGGCTGCGCAAGGGCAAGCCGCGCTGGAAGATTCGCTTGCTCATGCCCTACACCAACAAACTGCTGGCTTTGCAAAAAGTCTGGCTGGACTACCGCAAGTTGACCGAACTGCCGCAACTGGTGTTGGAACGCTCCGGCAAATGGGCCACCAGTGAGGATCGGCAAATCATCTACTATCGTTCGGTGCTGAATCTGGATAAGGTCGCGCTGGAGCAGGATGAGATCCAGGAGCGTCTCAGCCTGGATTGCGAAGAGCTCTGCGAGATGATCCAGACCACCAGGAATAGGCTGTTCGTCCGCGCAGACCAGGATGATCCGTCTTCTCCCGTCCAGGCTCACCCCATTGAAAAACAGCACGATTACAACCTGCTGCTGGTGTACTCCAAGCCCGGCCAGGGTTTTTCTTCGGCGCAGCGATGGCGTCTGCGGCTGGGAATCAATGGCATAGTGAAATGCGAGAGCAAGAAGGCGCACTGGCCCAGCCCGGAGGAACAGCAGAACAAAAAAAGCTTGCAACGCCTGCGCGATTATTTACGCCGGCATTGAGCCGTCGCCGAAACACCAGATGGTGTCAGGCATGGGCCATGCTCAGTGTATTTTCTTGAGCGCACCTTCCTTATGCATGGCGATGTGGTCAGTCTTGTCGCTTTTGATCTCGTACTGCGGTGCTTCCTTGCTCGCCCTGCGAGGATGCCCCTTATAGGTGGTATCCGCAGTATGTACCTTGATGATCACCCCGCTGACGCGTCCAGCCTCGGAATTCCAGCTGACGTGGTCGTTGACCCTGAACTTCTGGCTCATGCTATACGCTCCTCGGTTGCCATTTATCGCTGTGACAAGCATGGGGGTGGAAGGTTTGCATAAAAACGGTGAGAACCTGGGACAGGCTCGGCTTCCTCCACTCATCCCCGCAGTTCGAGCTAATGGTTGGCAACAAAGGTGTGTCGCTGTTTTTGCGGGCTGCTGGGCACTGGAGGCCGGCAGACGATT
>CAZEWY010000116.1:0-10973 GCA_964515945.1 uncultured Cellvibrionaceae bacterium | reverse complement strand
TTGAATAATCCGGGCTCCCCTTTCCCCAACATGCGCACTAGCGTCCGGTCCTTGGCAAAAAAAGGATGTTTCAACGCCGCCAGTGCATGCACGGTAGCCAATCCTATGAGTAGGAAAGCCACGATTTTGTGAACCTCTCCCGCCACGTCCGGCAAATTTTCGACACCCACTTCCCTGCCAGTGACGACAGCGGGGATACTGAACCAGGTGAACACATTCAGCGCCTGCCCTTCCGTGGTGGTAATCAAATAACCCGACACAAACATAACCAGCATCAGTAAATAAAGGCTGAAATGCGTCATCTTCGCGGTATGTTTTTCCCAATTCCTGTGACTGGGCAAGGGTAATGGCTGCACATTGGCCAGCCGCCACAGCAGACGGCTGATCACCAGCATGGCGAGCAGTATACCAACACTGCGGTGAATGTCCGGTGCCTGTTTATACCAGGGATCATAGTAGGTCAGGTCGGTCATCCACAGTCCCAGGATAAACAGACCCACTACCGTGACGGCGGTCAGCCAGTGACCGATGATGGCCACCAGGCCATAACGACTTTGGGTATTGCGCCAGAGGGGCATTATTTTGTCCTTTTGCTGCAATGAAAATGGTTATGGCTATGCGTTCAGCTACAGCGTCTTCAGCTAGGCCAGGCTCTTTGACACCACTTCGTAGACATCCTTGGAGAGGTCCGGCTTCTGCTGAATCTGTTCCAGTGCCTCGCGCATAAGCGGTTGTCGCGTCGCGTCATACTTGCGCCACTTGGTCAGCGGTGTCAGCAGCCGCGCCGCCAGTTGTGGGTTCTGGTCGTCCAGCCGACAAATCTGCTCGGCCAGAAAACGGTAACCCGCCCCGCTCACCTCGTGGAAATTCACGGGATTGCCTCCGGCAAAGGTGCCAACCACCGAGCGCACCTTGTTCGGGTTCTTGATATCGAAAGCCGGGTGTTGCATTAACTCCTGCACCCGTGCCAGACCACCCGGCAACTTGCAGGCGGCCTGTACCGCGAACCACTGATTGACCACCAGGGATTCGTGCCGCCATTTGGCGTAAAAATCTGACAGGCAACGGTTTTTATCATCAATCAGAGCCTCATGCTCACTGTTCACCAGCGCCGTCAGGGCGGCCATAACATCGGTCATGTTGTTGCCCTGCTCACACTGCCTGGTGCAGGCTAGATGAACATCAGTTGCCCCGGTCAGCATCAGATACCCCAGTGCCGCATTCTTCAAACTGCGTTTGGCAATGGATTCGGCATCCGGGCTATAGGCTTCGCCGTCAGTCAAGGAAAAATAAATGTGCTTGAGTGGCTCCATCAGGGCCTCAGCCAATGCCTTCTGCACCCACTGACGGGCTTTATGAATCCCATCGACATCGACGGTGTCGACCAATTCACTCAGGTAATTTTCACTGGGCAGGGTCAGCATCAGCGCGACCATGGCCTTGTCTATCAGCTCATCTTCCGACAAAACAGACGTCAGAACAAGCCGGTGGGCCTCCACCAGTCGCGGATCCAATTGCGGTGCCTGGCCTTGCTCCAGCGCGCGCTGCACTTCATGAATCACCTGAACACTCAACTGCTGGCTGGCGTCCCACCGACAGAAACCGTCGCTGTCCTGACTCATCAGTCGCACCAGCTGATCGCGACTGTAGGCATAGCGGAGTTTCACCGGCGCCGAGAAGTTGCGCAGCAGGGACGGCACCGGCTCTTCCGGCAACTTCTCGAAGACAAATTCGTGTTCAGCCTCGGTCAGTTCCAGTACGCAGTGGGTGTTGTCGGCGGATTCAGCGTCCGACTCCCGCCCCTTCAAGTGCAGCGGCAGCGCACCGGCCTCGCCCAGCAGGCCCATGGCCAGGGGAATATGGAAAGGTTCCTTTGTCCGCGCTTCCGGAGTCGGCGGGCAGCTTTGTCGGACGGTCAAGGCAAAGGTCTGCGCGTCGGCGTCATAGCGACCATCGATCTCGAGACATGGCGTCCCCGCCTGGCGGTACCAGTTCATAAACCGGCTCAGGTCCCGCCCCGATGCATCGGCCATTGCCTGAACGAAGTCCTCAATGGTGACGGCCTGTCCATCGTGACGGTCGAAGTAGAGGTCCGAGCCCTTTCGGAAGAGCTCCGGCCCCAGCAGGGTGTGCAGCATGCGCACCACTTCCTCGCCCTTTTCATAGATGGTGAGCGTGTAGAAATTGGATATTTCGATGTAGCAATCCGGCTGGACGGGGTGGGCCATGGGTCCGGCGTCCTCGGCGAACTGCAGGGTGCGCAGCAAACCCACATCCTCTACCCGCTTGACGGTACGCGAACCCATGTCTGCCGAAAACTCGGCGTCGCGGAAAACGGTAAAGCCCTCTTTCAGGCTGAGCTGGAACCAGTCGCGGCAGGTGACACGATTGCCGGACCAGTTGTGGAAGTATTCGTGAGCCACCACCGCCTCAACCCGCTGAAAACCCGCGTCGGTCGTGGTTTCGGGTTTGGCGAGAACGCAGGAGGTATTGAAGATATTGAGGCCTTTGTTTTCCATGGCCCCCATATTGAAATCATCGACCGCCACAATCATGAAAATGTCGAGATCGTATTCGCGGCCGTAGACTTTCTCATCCCAGGCCATGGCATTTTTGAGAGACTGCATGGCATGACCGCATTTATCGAGATCCTTTGCCTCTACGAAAATTCTCAGGCGCACTTCGCGACCGGACATGGTGGTAAAATTGTCGTCAAGGCTGACGAGGTCACCCGCGACCAGCGCGAACAAATAAGCGGGCTTTTTGAAGGGATCCCGCCATTGGGCAAAATGGCGGCCACCTTCCAGGTCGCCGCTTTCGATCAGATTGCCATTGGACAGAAGCACAGGGTAACGAGTCTTGTCCGCAATAATGCGTGTGCTGAATTCGCTCATGACATCCGGGCGATCAAGATAATAGGTAATCTTGCGAAATCCCTCGGCTTCGCATTGGGTGCAAAACATGCCGCTGGATTTATAAAGACCTTCCAGCGAAAAATTTTCCTGAGGTTTGAGGCGAGTCACCAGCGTCAAAACACAGGCATCGGGAACCGCATCCAAAGTGAGTGACTCAGCATCCACTCGATAATCATCATTCTCCAGCAGGCTGCCGTTCAACGCCACGGAAACCAGCTCCATCTGTTCACCGTCCAGCCGCAGGGCCGTATCCGGCGCCGTCGCTACATTCCGCTCAATGGCCAGCTCGGCAGTCACCAGCGTGTGGTCTTCGGTCAGCTCAAAGGTCAGGTCCGTCCGCTTGATCCAGAAGTCAGGCTGGCGGTAGTCTTTCAAATAGACGGGCTTGGGCTGCGATCCTTTCATAAGGTCTCCGGTTGTTTGGCGATAAACGGTGCTCAAAAAATTGGTTTTGCGACAGAAGTTACTGCCAATTCAATGGCTGGATATCATCGAGACTCAGGTCCGTTTCACAGCCATCAGGTTTCGGGGGTACATATCCGGTGCGTTTTTCCGGCGGCAGGTGCTTGAGTTCATAAGCGATAACCGCCTGCATGCAGGTTTCCAGTTGTTCCTGGGATAATACCCGCCCATCCGGCCATTTGCGCAGCTCGATGGCGCGCTGAAACCGCTCATACAGGTCCGGAGTCATCAACTTCAATAGGTCTTCAATATGCATGGTGTCCATCGGTTCAATAGGGTCAAAGGAATGGCACTTACTTAAGCTCCAGAACAAGCTGAGGGCCGATTTGGGGTAGGGGTTCCAAGACCGTCGCCCGCAGGGATGCGGGTGTAGAGCCCCCATGGATGGGTCCACGGCGTGTCTTGGAAACCCCTCGTCGAAGCGGACCGGGAACGAAACCACTTCAGTAAGTGCCATTCGGGTCAGTAAGGCTTTTTCTTTCCACGCAGAAAGATATAACCAAAAATCAAGCCGAACAAGAGGCCGCCGAGGTGAGCGCCATTTCCCACCGCTGACGAACCCGGCAAAAACAAATCAATGACGCCAAACACACCCAGGGCCAGCCAGGCCAGCATAAAAATAAAAATTCCCGACGGTACCGCCAGAAGCGGCGACGGCGCTATGCGGCGAGCGACGAACAAGACGCCGAGATAGCCGTAGACAACACCGGACAACCCGCCGAAAAGCGCATCGCTGGCGGCGAGGTACTGCACAATATTTGCGCCGATGGCCACGGTGATAAACAGAGTCAAATAAATACGCCAGGAAAAATAACTCTCCAGCCGCCGCCCGAACTCCCAGATCCAGAGTCCGTTGAAGACGATATGCAGCAGATTGAAGTGCAGGAAGGCCGGTGTCAGCAGGCGCCATAGCTCGCCGCGCTGAAGCGCCTGGGTCACCGGCTCGAACATCAACCCGGCAATCGTGGGCCGGAACTGCTGGAACGTCAGGGCTGATACCCACGCCGTTTGGGCAAAGACGCTGAGAATGAGGTAGCCAACAACACCCAGGCCTATGATGATCAGCGTCAGCGGGTACGTCTGTACAACTGCAGCAAGACCTGCTGCTGGCTCCGCTTTCGGGGCTGGTGTCCACGATTCGTCCGGCCGATCTTCCAAATCGTCCGGCAATTGAAGCTTGCCCTGCTGCCAGGCTTCGACAAACGTTTTGGCATTGTCCACCAGGGATGCGTTGGCAATCCATAATTCCTGACGGCCGCCGCTTTCGGTGATTCGGTGTACCAGACCCTGCCGATCAAAATAACGGTGTAGCTCGCTCAGATCAACATCACCGGAAAAATCCGCAACTCTGAACCAGTTCATATTTGGGCTTCCCGGTCCACATAGACCCACTGAAATTTCTCTTTATCCAGCACCGGCTCTCCGTCAAATCGGTAGGCCACCAGCCGACCGAACTTTACGGCGCTGTAATCGAGGCAGGCAAGGTTTGGCGTCAGGGGCGCGGGAGCGCCATGCAGCCAGTAGTGACCGACAAAGACCGGCGGTGCGCTGGTGCTGTACTGGATAAGACGTCGCGCATCCTCCAGGGCCAGGGGCTTGTCGGCAATCTCTTCAGGCAAGGGATCCGGCTGAAAAACCACATCCCGATAGGTTCTCGGATTGCTCGCCCAGAATTTGGTGCGAAAGAAATCGCGCTGGTAGCCCTCGCGACTGCGTATGCGCACCCCGTCGGGCAGCGGCATGTCGGTGCCCCGAGTCAGGCGATCCATGAACAGATACGGGAACGAGCCGCGCCGGCGGGAGGCACGAATGAAATCCATGGTAACGCGGTTGCCGCCATACTCTTGCTTGTAACGGGAAATCAGCTCGTTATCCCAGCAGGCATGCACGACCCGGAAACCCGGCAGTTCCAGGAAAAGCGGCAGCGATTTGAACCAGTCCAGGAACATCATCCATTCATCGGGATAGGCCTCAAATTGAGCCAGGGTTTCGGCGATGCAGCGGTCGTGACGATCAGTGTGAGAGCGCAAAAAGCCGTTGTCAGCGTCCGGAGTGGTATAACAGATGGCGTTGTACTCGTGATTGCCCATGACGCATTGGGCCGCACCCGCATCCACCATCCCCTTGACCAGGTGCAGCGCCTCCCGGATGCGGGGGCCACGATCGACTATATCGCCGACAAATACCGCCTGACGCTCGGGGTGCCGGTAGATACCGTCCTGTTTCCCGTAGCCAAGCTTTTCCAGTAGTTTCGCCAGCGTCCAGGCACAGCCGTGGACGTCGCCAATAATGTCGTAACCCTTAATCATTTATCCCCTACTGCTACAACTCCAGGCTTCTTTTCTACCTGGCCACAGGAATCCCTACTCGCCACCATGGCTCGCCCAACCCAGTTTGGTGCGGCATGTTTCGTAAAAATTGTGATTGGGCGGGTGGATCAAATGTAAAACTTCCTCTTTCTTGCGCACGATAATCTCGTCACCGGCCTGGGTAATTACATGATTTTGGCCGTCGCAGGTCATGTGCGGCTTCAGATGGTTGGTCGCGCCGATCAGGAGTTTGATCTCGCTGTTGCCACTGACCACGATCGGGCGGCTACTCAGGGTGTGGGGGTTCATCGGCACCAGCACTATGGCATCCAGGTTCGGGTGCATGATCGGCCCGCCGCCACTCAGGGCATAGGCGGTGGAGCCCGTCGGTGTCGAAATAATCAGACCATCGGAGCGCTGGCGGTACACAAACTCATCATCGATATAGAGTTCAAAATCGATCATGCGAATGAACTTGCCCGGATGCACAACTACGTCATTGAGTGCATCTGCCGATGCAATGGGCTTGCCACCACGGTAGACGCTGCTGTTGACGAGGAAACGGGTCTCCGTCAGATAATCCCCCGCGAGCACCTCGTCCACTTTCTCTTCAATCTCATCCGGTTTGATATCCGTCAGAAAGCCGAGACGACCCCGGTTGATTCCCAGCAGCGGCACTCCGGTACGACACATAACCCGGGCCGCGCTGAGCAGGCTGCCGTCCCCCCCCACAACAATGACCAGATCACAGGCATCGGCCATGGCTTCACGGCTGGCGGTGGCCACATCCGCCGCCGGCATGGCCTGGGCGATTTCCTTGTCCAGCAATATATCGATAGCGGATTGTTTCAGGTAAGCAATTAAACGGTGCAGCGACATTTGCGCCTGCTCACTTCCCAGCCGCCCCACCAAACCTATGGTATTGAATTTACTCATATCAGATATCTAAGCGCCCGTTTGAATTTTGACGACTATTGTGTGAGGACCGACGCCTGGCGGCACCGTGCGTCAGTATAAAGCCTTGACGGGGGATGCGTCATTTATCGGTATTTTTACGGCAGAGCCGTGAATGCGTAACCGCCGAGTCACCGACAGGCAAGGAGTTCGCCGTCGCGCAGGATATAATCCGGATTCCGGCGCAATTGATGGATCAGCCCGGCGCCACGCAGGCCTCCCTGAAGCGCGGCGGTAGTATAGCCCTCCCGGGCGAGCAGGTAGGCCGCATAACGGCTGCGGCGGCCGGTATCACAATAAAACAGATACTGCCTGTCCGACGACAGCAGTCGCCTTTTCAGGGACACGAGATTCAGGGGGAAATTGGCGGAATGCTCCAGGTGGCCCGCACCGTATTCCTCCTCCGTGCGCACGTCTATGAGCACTGGGGACTCCGTCTCGACATCCTCCAGAGATACTTCCCGAATATCGGGCTCTTTCAGCAGCACCAGAAAATCCTTCTTCTCCAGGCGCATCAGGACACCGTCGGAGGTCATGGTAACGCTGGCGTTGCGCGGCGCCTGGTAGATCAGGGCATCCTCGCCGAAACAGCGCCCCACGCCTATGTCGGCAACCTTCTGAGCTCCGCTCTTGCCGTCCTTCTCCGCGGTATCGCTATAGCGGGTCACACTGGCGGTGCCCTCCTTGATGAAGTAGCAACAGTCCCCTATTTCACCTTGCCGGATAATCACTTCGTCAGCGAGCACCACCATGGGCGTCAGACGCTCAAAAATGGTCTCGACGTTGACTGGAGGCACCTTGAAAAACAGATTGGAACTGAGCACCGTCTGCATCCAGACGTTATCTTCGTCATAATTTCGTTCAGCGGCTATGTCCGCCATCAGGTATTCGGCAATCTGATTCCAACTGAGAATTCGATCCAGCTGCGCACTGTCGACACTGAGAACACTGCAGTCACCCACGGCCACGGCGCTGCAGGACCTTGGGAATTCATGAGCCAGCGGGAACTCCATGGTGCCACCATTGACTCGTTCACGGCGGCCGTCGCCATAATCAAGCTCCACCAGGCCATGCAGAAGATACAGATGCCGCTGCTCATAAGCGCCGGCCTCGAACAACCGCTGCCCCGGGTAGTACGCCTGTACTTCAGCATTGGCGAAAAGATAGTCCCGATAAGCGGGCTGAAGTGCCTTCAAAGGCACCAGAGCTCTGGCCGCACGCAAACCGTGAACCTGTAACTTGTCGTCTTCCAATAGCTGTTCTGCCATGACGATTCCTTAGAGCCTTGACGTGAGCGGCAGTGTTTGCGCCGCAAATTCCTGTGGAAAACCCCGCCGCCCCTGGAGGCCGCCGGAATGCAGGGCCAGAACCCGGGTGCCCCGCGGCCAATGCCCCGCCCGGACCTTTTGCACCAGCCCCCACATCATCTTAGCAGTATAGACAGGGTCCAGAGGGACACGTGTCCGGGCTTCGAATTCCCGT
The DNA here is from genome assembly GCA_964515945.1 of uncultured Cellvibrionaceae bacterium. GTDB lineage: Bacteria > Pseudomonadota > Gammaproteobacteria > Pseudomonadales > Cellvibrionaceae > CAYQQJ01. The sequence goes on along the minus strand of CAZEWY010000116.1, from coordinate 2,851 downwards.
ACAAAGTCCGCCAGATAGCGCGGATAGCGGGCATAGCCGCCACAGTGATAATCGGTTTCCAGTGTCCAGTCGGTCGCCTGTGGGCTCAGTGCCCGGGCCTGATCCTCAATTTCCCGGCACAGATTGCCTTCGCCCTTGAGCACGGAAAAGCCGCAGACACTGACCTGCGCCGGCAAACTCGCGATAAGGCCAGCCAGGGTGCTGCCGGTCCCGACGGCACAACAGACCGCGTCAAAGGGTTCTTTACGCCATAATTCCGCCAGTCCCCGGCCCCAGGCCAGAGCACCGCGAGCGCCGGTCAGATCACCGCCCCCTTCCGGAATTACGTGGCAGGGGCCAAAGTTGCGCTGGAGCTCGGCCACAAACCCCGAAGTGTGTTTGAAACCATAGTCCCGACGACTCACGAAATGCAAATGCATGCCCATGGATTCAGCACCGCTCAACATGGCGTTGAGGGAAGTCGGCCGCTCGCCGCGAATGACACCTGTGGTTTTGAATCCCAACGCCTGCCCCGCCGCCGCGAGCGCATGTATATGATTCGACCAGGCGCCGCCGAACGACAATAAATGCTCATGCCCGGCTGCGCAAGCGGCCTGGAGGTGGCCGTACAACTTGTACAACTTGTTGCCACCGAGATGGGAGTGAAGCAGATCCTCGCGCTTGATGGCCAAGGTCAGGCCGGCGTCGGCCAGTGCCGGCAGTTCCAGCCGTTGAACCGGTGCAAGTTGCGCCAGGGTTTCAAGCTCGCGGTCCCACCATTGCTCCGGTAACATCTGGCATCGCTCCGGTAACACCTGGAGCACTCAGAGCCGTACGGAATTGACGGGTTGAATCCGGCGTTTGTGACCGCAGTCGCTACAGATGTCGCTCTCGCCCGGATGAAAATCGGCCGGCGTGGCGATACGGGCCACTTCGGCGCCACAGACCCGCCCGGATAAATCCACGGCCTGGCAAACGGGATTCTGATAATGGTTCAGCCAGACCTGATAATGCTCCAGGCTGACGCCACAGTGATCGGCCGCGAACTGCGCGGGATTGTCAGTAAAACTATAGATTTTGCTCAGGGGCACGGTAATATGGCCCGCGCCCGGCTGCCAGGTGACGAAGTTGATGCCCTTCTTGTTGAGCTTCTCCAGCAGCTGATCACCGCTGTTATTGAGAAGGTCCTGGTTCACCCGACGCAGGCGCACAATTTCCGCGCGCAACTGGGTTTCCCGTTCATTAAGGTAGGACAGCTCCACGTCCCGCATCTGCAGATTTTCCCGGAGTTCCGTGGTGGCCGCGGCCACCTTGGATTCCACTTCCAGTGCGTGATTCGCCTTGAGCGCATTGATATGCTGGGACTCCTCCCCCTGTACCTTCTCCAGCTTGTGCTCGAAATATTCGCGCAGCCCCTGAATCTTGTCGGCCTGCCCCTGAACGGCTTCCTTGAGTTTTGAATTCCGCTCCCGGGCCTCGGCCGCCTCGCGCTCGCGCTCCGCCAGTTCGAGACGCAGCTTTTCCACGCGCTGGTTGTACTCGCGCTTCAGCTTGTCCACGGCCTTGTCCTTCTCGGCCATCAGGGTCGTTGCCCGCAGCCGCTGCTCCTTCAGAAGCTGGGCCATATGGTCGCGAAAGCTCTTTTCGTACTGACGGCGCAACTGCTGTGAAATCTTTTGCTCCAGCTGTCCGCTGCCTGTAGCCGTCTTGCCACTTTCCCCGGGTCTGAAATCCAGTCCAAGGCGGTTTCGCGCCACCGCCTTTTTCAGCAGCGCAAAGTGATTGTTGCCCGCCCGCATGTCAGGATTCCACAATTCCTCGGCGTGGTAGGCAATGGGGCAGTGACTGGCACAGGCAAGATTAATGGGTCCCGCGCCCAGATCCGGGCCCTTGGCGGCATGCTTGGCGAGTTCCTGCAAGGGTAGACGCCAGGTGGAGACAACATTGCCACTCTTATCGAAAGCAATGCGAAAGAAGACGGCGGCGGTGATGTTGAGGTTCTCGTTTATCTCCAGATACACCGCCCGGGCCTCACGCCCGGCCAGGTCAGCGGCGGGGACCACACCATCCAGAACGGCCTCGAATTCGGAGTAGAGCATTTCACGCGCTATGCCAGTACTGCCTATAAAATAGACGGCGCTGGCATTATCGTTTTCAAACAAAAGCATAAAGTCCGGCCTCGCCACTTTCAGCCTGAGAGAATTCGGCCTGAGAAATCCGGCCTGAAAATCAAGTCTCCCTGCGTCGGACACATGAGCGAACAGACGAGATTATGTAATTCTATGGCAATAAAATGAGCCGGGAAGCAGTGCCAACCCGACGATTCTAGAATATAGAATAAATGGCAACAGAGATAGGGGCTTGACCCGATCCTTCGAACAGAATTGGGAGGGGAATCACTTTAATGGGCGCTTGCCTAGAAAGAGGCGTCTCTAAAGATCCGCGCACTCGTCGAGGCCATCATCAGTGTCTATTTCGGCGCCATCCAGCAGCAAAGGCTGATCCAGGAGCTCTTCCAGATAATCTTGCATGGTTTTATTCAAGTCATTTAATCGTGAATGGAAAAGATTAGACGGCTTTTATGACAAAAGTTTTACTTGGGGCCGATTTTTTCCGGATTTGAGATATGAGGAGTGTTTGAGACAAAAAAGGCCCACAATCGCTTGTGAGCCTTTTTCTGGAATAGTGGCGGACCGGACGGGACTGATGAGCGCCATCCCTGGCGCTCCCCCCTGCGGGGCAGCCTTCGGCTGTCCAAAATCGCTCCCGGCGATTTTGTCGAACCCGAGCGCAGCTTCTCGCCCGTCCGGTCCGCCATACGCCCATAAAAAAAGCCCGCGCTAGGCGGGCTTTTTAGGCATATGGCGGACCG
>CAZEWY010000115.1:0-11065 GCA_964515945.1 uncultured Cellvibrionaceae bacterium | reverse complement strand
AATGGGCAAGCACGTCGGTGGCTATGCACGTCCATAACGATCCTCAAGACGAACAATATCGTCTTCGCCAAGATAGGAACCGGACTGAACCTCAATAAGTGCCAAGGGCACCTTGCCGGGATTTTCCAGAGCGTGAACCATGCCTATGGGAATATAGGTGGATTCATTTTCGGTAACCAAAAAGGTTTTTTCGCCTTGAGTGACTTTTGCCGTGCCTGACACCACTATCCAGTGTTCCGCGCGGTGATGGTGCATCTGCACGCTCAGCTTGGCGCCGGGTTTGACTGTGATGCATTTGACCTGATAGCGGCCACCACTGCCGATTGAATCAAAATGTCCCCAGGGGCGGTAGACTTGCCGGTGCTGCTCGAATTCCGAACGGCCCGCGTCCTGCAACCGCTGCACAATTTTTCGCACCTCGTGCACCTTGTCCCTGGCGGCTACCAGGACGGCATCCTTGGTCTCCACTACCACCGCATCCTTGAGGCCAACCGTGGCGACCAGCTTTTCCGTGGCATGCACAAGGCAGCCTTCGGTGTCCTCCATTATCACATCGCCGCGAAAAGCATTGCCGTGCCGGTCCTTGTCGTCAATGTCCCACAGGGCGCACCAGCTTCCGACATCACTCCAGCCCGCATCCAGCGGCACCATCACGGCATCCCGCGTTTTTTCCATAACCGCATAGTCAATGGATTCATTCGCGCAGGCGACAAAGGCGCTTTTGCCGACGCGCACAAAATCCAGATCTTCCTTTGCGCTTCTCAAAGCTGTCTGGCAGGCGTGCAGAATATCGGGCCGGTGGTTCTCCAGCTCTTCCAGGTAGCGGCTGGCGCGGAACATAAACATGCCGCTGTTCCAGTAGTAGTCGCCGCTCGCCAGGTAATCCTCGGCGGTTGCCGCATCCGGTTTTTCGACAAAGGCCGCAACCTTGAATGCATAGTCACCCATGGCGGCGCCGCGCTTGATGTAGCCGTAACCCGTCTCCGGCTTGTCCGCGATCACTCCGAAAGTTACCAGCTTGTCTTGAATGGCCAGTTCCATGGCGCGGGCTATCGCCTTATGGAAAGCCTGGGTGTTTTCGATGACGTGATCCGCCGCCAGTATCAGCAACAGAGGGTCGTCGCCATTGGCGCGGGCTTTCAGGGCGGCGAGGGCTATGGCCGGTGCCGTATTGCGGCCCACGGGTTCAAGAATGACATTGGCCGGCACCAGGCCCTGTTCGCGCAGCTGCTCGGCCACAATGAACCTGTGTTCCTCGTTGCAGACGATGCTGGGACTGTCGATGTCCAGCCCGGCAAGACGCCGCACGGTTTCCTGAAGCATCGATTCCTTTCCGTGGAGCGCCAGGAACTGTTTGGGAAACAGGGTTCGCGAAAGAGGCCACAGCCGGGTGCCGGAACCGCCGGCCATGATGACGGGTAATATCCTGCTCATGAAAAAGTCCTGTAATTTGAAAAAGACTGCTTGGGGACTTTTCAGATAGGAGCAAGAGCTATGCCATATGCCGCAGGGTCATCCATGAGGCGATTGCCGTCGGGTGGAGGACGTTATTGCCAGGGATTTTTGTAGAGTCCGATTCTTTGTTTGAAAATCAGCCAAAAGAAGGGAAGGTCATCGATCAGGTAGCGGCGAAAAAGCCGACCGGGTTCCTGGCAGAGGCGGAACAGCCATTCCAGCCCCCAGGTCACCATCCAGCGCGGGGCGCGTTGCACCCTGCCGGCCTGGAAATCGATGGTCGCGCCTATGGCAAAAAAGAGTTTGACTCCCGACAGTTGGTGCCGGTGTCGGGTGATCCACTTTTCCTGCTTGGGTGCGCCGACACCGACGGCCAGGACCGTGGCCCCGGATGCATTGATACGTTCGACAATGTCCGCGGACAACTTCTCGTCCCGATCAAACCCAAAGGGTGGGGAATAGCCGTCGATAACAACGGTGGAGCCGCAGCGCTCGTTGATGGAATCCTGTGCGATTTTGACGGACTCCGGTGTGCCGCCCAGGAGGAAAACCTTGATGGCATCGGTATTGTTGTCGGTATTGTTGCGGTGAAAGTGGCAGAAAGCCGGAAAAAGATCGGACCCCGCAATTTGCTCGACAATGCCCTCGCCGGGGTAGAGCAGTCGCGACACCAACTGAATGATACGGCTATCGCAAACGACATGTTCCGCCTGCCGATAACACTCGTAAAACTCCCGATCCTTTTGCAGCTTCACGAAATGATCAATGTTGGGAGTGACAACCACGCCCTCCGAAAGCTGCTCCAAAAATTCCTGCATGCGCCAATTGGCGATTTCGATGTTCAGAATTCTTATCTTGCGCATCCTTGTCTCCGGGATTAGTGGGAAAAGCATATTACTGCAAAGGCTCGCGATGATCCAAGCTGCCGTTACTCCATTTTTACTTTTCGATGAGAGGCGCCGTTTGGTATTGGGGTTGGCTTTTCAAAAACGCCGTGAACCCATTCATTACTCATGGGAAGAAGCTGGAACCCTGAAACCTCCCTCTTACGCTAGCAGCGCCTTCCTCCCTACAAGCTAATCGGCTCTCACAGCACGAAATGTCGCAGCCCGCTTTTCAGCATCATTGTCCGCCGTACCCAATTCAAGGCTACCGTCGAGTCGGACAAGAATATATCGGTTGCCGGTGCGATAGGACGTCCATTCACTATCCGCCAATCCCGGAACCTTCTCGAAAGTCGCCGCCTTTTCAAACTGATCTGTGCCGTCATGTTCGGCAAGCATCAGGCTGCCGTCCGCGTTGCGCATCAGGTAATAGCCGGGTCTGTTTTCCGATTGAATGGACACAGTGTCATCGCCGCTACTGGCGAGACCGGCCACCAAATGCCATTTGAAATCGTAGGCGGCATCGCTGTCGAGAATCTGGGCCTGCAACTGAGTACCTAAGTGCCGCAGGTATTGCTCGGGATTGGCAAACGACTGAAGCGCATAGCTGCCGTGGGTGACGCCGGAAGCGGTGGGAACAATCTTGTCGATGGTGCCGTCCGCATTGTAGTGCAGCTCCTCCATGGACACTGAGCGCCGGTAGTTGCCGCCGGTGGGTAGAGCTGCTGTGTGGTAAATAAACCAGGACTCGCCTTTGTATTCCAGGATCGCCTGGTGACTGGTGCCGCTGTCTTCCAGGGTGTCCATCAGCAAACCTTTGTAAACCCAAGGGCCTGTGGGGCTGTCGCTCATGGCGTAGGCAAGCTGCTCCGGATAATTCATGGCAAAGGTGAGGTAGTAGTTGCCCTTGTACTCGTGAACCCAGGGCGCCTCGGTGAAGGTGCCGGGAATGTTTTCGATGGTGACCCGGTGAATCTCCCCGTCCAGCTCAATCATGTTTTCTTTCAGTTTGACGTAATAGAGGTGGGTATTGCCCCAGTAGAGATAGGCCTGACCGTCTTTATCAACAAAGATACTCGGGTCTATATCATCCCAGGTCTGTGCAGGGTCCATGGATTCCGGCGGTTCTGTCATATCGCTACGGACCAGAGGTTTGCCCAGGGCGTCCTCGAATCCTTTGGCGGGATGTTTGGAGGTGGCCACGCCTATGGCATAACCGTTTGCGGCGGGATCCTCGCTGTCGTTGAGGACGGTGACATACCAGTAGAAGGTGCCATCCCGTTCAATGGCCTGCGAGGCCCAGGCCGAGGGGCCGCGTGCCCAGGCGAAGGCCGTGCGCGGAAAGGTACCTTCGCGCCGCCAGTTTTCCAGATCTGTCGAGGAGAAAATCTGCCACTCCTTCAGCACAAAAAAGTCGCCGGTTTCCTTGGCTTCGTCATGTCCGGTGTAGAGGTAAACCCTGCCGTCATGTACCAGGGCGGCGGGATCCGCCGAAAAATCATCCTTGATCAGTGGGTTATCGGCATGGGCTGGCCCGGCAAATGACAGACATGTCATGGCTGCCAGTAAAAGTCTGAACGCTGCTGAATGCATGATTTCTCCTGAATGATTCGTGACGGCTGGCAATGGAAGGCCGCCGGCATCTTTTCATATTGTTAAAATGACTATATCATAGAGTCCTTTGCAGGTTTGTCTTCCCGGTGGAAAGGAACTCATATCTGACATCAATCTTAAATTATATTACAATAATATAAAAATGCACGTTTACCCTAAATGAGGAATAACTCAATGGCTTCTAGCAAAGAGCTGGCGAATGCGATTCGCGTCCTGTCCATGGATGCCGTTCAGAAAGCAAAATCCGGACATCCCGGTGCACCCATGGGTATGGCGGATATCGCCGAAGTCCTCTGGCGCCGGCACCTCAAGCACAACCCGGATGATCCTCAATGGGCCGATCGCGACCGTTTCGTGCTCTCCAACGGTCACGGTTCCATGCTGCTTTACTCCCTGCTTCACCTGACCGGCTACGATCTTGGCATCGAGGACCTGAAAAATTTCCGGCAGCTGCATTCGCGCACGCCGGGCCACCCCGAGTACGGCTACGCGCCCGGTGTTGAAACCACCACCGGTCCCCTGGGGCAGGGCATCACCAATGCCGTGGGCATGGCCCTGGCGGAAAGGACCTTGGCGGCCCAGTTCAACCGCGATGGCCACGACATAGTGAACCACTTCACCTATGCCTTTATGGGGGACGGCTGCATGATGGAAGGCATCTCCCACGAGGCCTGTGCGCTGGCGGGCACCCTCGGCCTGGGCAAGCTGGTGGCCTTCTGGGATGACAACGGCATTTCCATTGACGGCCATGTGGAAGGTTGGTTCACCGATGATACGCCGGCGCGCTTTGAAGCCTACGGCTGGCAGGTGATTCGCGACGTGGATGGTCACGATGCCGACGCGGTCAATGCCGCCATAGAGCAAGCCAAAGCCGTTGCCGACCGCCCCAGCCTGATCTGCTGCAAAACGGTAATCGGTTTCGGTTCGCCCAACAAATGTGGCAGCCATGACTGTCACGGCGCCCCGCTGGGGGATGACGAGATTGCCGCCGCCCGTGAATTCCTGGGCTGGAAGCTGGCGCCCTTCGAGATCCCCGAAGACATCTATGCCCACTGGGACGCCCGCGAAGCAGGTGCTGCCCAGCAGAGAGACTGGGACAGCAAATTTGCCGCCTATCGCGCGGAATACCCCGAGCTAGCCGATGAGTACATGCGTCGCATGGCCGGCGATCTGCCGGTGGATTTTGCCAAAAAAGCGGACGCGTATATTGCGCAGCTGCAGGCCAATCCTGCCAATATTGCCAGCCGCAAGGCCTCCCAGAACACCCTCAACGCCTACGGCCCCCTGCTGCCGGAGTTCCTGGGCGGTTCCGCCGATCTGGCCGCCTCGAATCTCACCTTGTGGGACGGCGCCAGAGGTGTCACCCGGGAAGACGCCTCCGGCAACTATGTCTTCTACGGTGTGCGCGAGTTCGGCATGTCCGCCATCAAGAATGGTGTGGCGGTACATGGAGGCTTTATTCCCTATGGCGCCACCTTCCTGATGTTCATGGAATACGCGCGCAACGCCGTGCGCATGGCGGCGCTGATGAAGCAGCGCGTGCTTTTTGTTTATACCCACGATTCCATCGGGCTCGGCGAAGACGGGCCCACCCATCAGCCGGTGGAGCAGCTGGCCAGCCTGCGCTTTACCCCCAATCTTTACACCTGGCGCCCCTGTGACCAGGTGGAATCCGCCGTGGCCTGGAAAGTGGCAGCCGAGCGCCGCGATGCCCCCAGTGCACTCATCTTTTCCCGGCAGGCACTGCAACAGCAGCCGCGATCAGCGGCGCAGCTGGCTGCCATAGAGCGAGGTGGCTACACATTGGTGGACTGCGAGGGCGAGCCCGAAATCATCTTGCTGGCGACGGGCTCCGAGGTGGAGCTGGCAGTTGCCGCCGCCGCGCAATTGAGCGGCAAGGGCAGAGCCGTGCGTGTGGTGTCCCTGCCCTGTACCGAACTCTTCGACGAGCAGGACCGCGCTTACCGCGAGTCCGTCCTGCCCGGCAGCGTCGCCAAGCGCGTGGCGGTCGAGGCGGGTATCCGAGACTTCTGGTTCAAATATGTGGGATTGGATGGAGCCATCGTCGGCATGTCGGGCTTTGGTGAATCCGCGCCGGCCGGCGAGCTTTACGAGCATTTCGGTATCACCGTGGATGCGGTGGTGGAGGCTGCCGAAGCTCTTTAGCTGGCCCGGGTGGCGTTCCATTTAAAGTGGTTCCGCCACCGGTCCGCTCCGGGGTGGGCATTCCGGGGCACGCCTAGGATGGTGTGCATATTGCTCTTAATTACCCGTGGCCACAGCACTTGGTTTTCATTGACAAGATCCAATTCCTTTTGGATAATATTATAAGACAAAATGCATAAGCCGCTGCCCGTATTCGGGCCGCGGCCACAGAAAGGGTTTACATATGACGTCCTACGCCTTGGGCCTCGATTACGGTTCGGATTCAGTAAGAGCCCTGCTGGTGGATACCGGCACGGGTGCGGAAGTGGCCACCTGCGTGGTCGAATATCCGCGCTGGAGCCAGGCGCTCTATTGCGCGCCGGAGAAGGACATGTTCCGCCAGCATCCGCTGGATTACTTGGAGAGCCTGGAGTCTGCCGTGCGCGGTCTTTGGGCTCAGGCGCCCGCCGGGGCTGCCAACCAGGTAGTTGGCCTGAGTTTCGATACCACCGGGTCGACCCCGGTGGCGGTTGACGCAGATGGCGTCGCTCTGGCGCTCAAACCGGAGTTCGCCGAAAACCCCAACGCCATGTTTGTGTTGTGGAAGGATCACACGGCCATCAAGGAGGCACAGGAAATCACCGCCGCCGCAACCGCCGCCAGTGAAAATTATCTCAAGTACGAGGGCGGCATCTATTCGTCCGAATGGTTCTGGGCCAAAGCCCTGCACGTGTTGCGTGAAGACGCCGCCGTGCGCGAAGCCGCCTGGTCCTGGGTGGAACACTGCGACTGGATGCCCGCTGTGCTGACCGATACCATTCATCCCAGCCGGTTCCGCGCCGGCCGCTGTGCCGCTGGCCACAAGGTGATGTGGCATGAAAGCTGGGGCGGTTATCCCCCCAATGAATTCTTTACCGGTCTGGATCCGGTGCTGGACGGCTACTGCAACCGCCTGCCGAAGGAGACCTTTACCTCGGCGGAAGCCGTCGGGCCGCTGACGGCGGAATGGGCTGAAAAGCTTGGTCTGCCGGAGGGCATTCCCGTGGGCTTCGGCGCTTTCGACTGCCATATGGGCGCCGTGGGTGCCAATGTCAAACCCGGCGTGCTGACCAAGGTGATGGGTACTTCCACCTGCGATATCACCATTGCCAGCGCCGAGGACATCGGCGAGAAGTGCATTCGCGGTATCTGCGGCCAGGTGGACGGTTCGGTGATCCCCGGCATGATCGGCCTTGAGGCGGGTCAGTCGGCTTTCGGTGATCTTTATGCCTGGTTCCGCAATCTGATCAATTGGCCCGTCGCCAACCTGCTGCAGTCCTCCAGTCTGCTGGATGACACAACCAAGCAAAAACTCGCTCGCGAAATTGAAGACAAAACATTGATTGCCCTGGGTGAAGCGGCGCAACAGGTTCCGGTGGGGCAGACGGGTATTACCGCTCTCGACTGGGTCAACGGTCGACGCACACCGGATGCCGACCAGAGCGTGGCCATGGCGATTGCCGGCCTGAAGATGGGCAGCCAAGCGCCGCAGATATTCCGTGCGCTGGTCGAGGCAACCGCCTACGGCGCCCGCGCGATTATCGAGCGTTTCAAGGACGAGGGCGTCGCGGTGGATTCCGTTGTGGTGATCGGCGGTATTTCCAAGAAATCCGACTTCGTCATGCAAACCTGTGCCGATGTCTGGAACTGTCCCATTGATGTACTGGAAAGCGAGCAGAGTTGCGCCTTGGGGGCCGCTATTTTTGCGGCCAAGATCGGCGGCGTCTACCCGGATGTCGCCAGTGCACAGAAAGTCATGGCGTCCCCGGTCTGTAAAACCTATCAGCCCAACCGCGAAGCGGCGGCAGTCTACGACGGTCTCTACAAGCAGTATCAGGCGCTTGGAGCCTATGTAAACGGAGGTTTGGAATAATGAGTTATCGCGAGTTGAAGCGTCAGGCTTACGAGGCGAACATGGAACTCCAGCAGCGCAATCTGGTGGTCTATACCTTTGGAAATGTGTCACAGATTGATCGCGATCTGGGCGTCATAGCCATCAAGCCCAGCGGTGTTTCTTATGAGCTTCTCAAGCCGGAAGACATGGTGGTGGTGGATCTGAACAATGAGATTGTCGAAGGCAAGCTGCGACCCTCGTCCGACACCAAAACCCATACCCACCTTTACCGTCATTTCGAATCCATCGGTGGCATTACCCATACCCACTCCACCTACGCCACGGCCTGGGCCCAGGCGCAGGTGCCGATTCCCTGCCTGGGTACCACCCACGCCGATTTCGTCTACGGCGAAATTCCCTGCACGGCGGTAATGACCGATGAGCAGATAGAGCGCGATTACGAGGAAGAAACCGGGGTGCAGATTACCGACTGCTACAAGGACAGAAATCCGGACGAAGCCCCCATGGTGATTGTCGCCGGCCACGCCCCCTTTACCTGGGGCAAGGACGCCGCCAAGTCCGTGTACCACGCGGTACTGTTGGAGGAGATTGCGCGCATGTCCTATCTCACCAAGACCCTGAAGCAGGATATCCAGCCGCTGAAGCAGGCGATAGTCGACAAGCACTACCTGCGCAAGCACGGCAAGAATGCCTACTACGGGCAAAACAGCTAATACAAATTTTTCGCGCGCGGGACTGCCGCGCGCCCACACATATCAGGTGAATGACATGAAGATATACGGCCAAAAACAAGTCTGGTTTGTTACAGGTTCACAACATTTGTACGGCCCCAAGGTATTGCAACAAGTGGCCGCAAACAGCGAGCAGATTGCCGCGGGTCTTACCGACTCCGACAAACTCTCCGCCACTATCGCCTGCAAGGGCGTGGTCACAACTCCCGCCGAGATCCTGGACGTCTGTCAAAGGGCCAACAGCGATGCCAACTGCGTTGGCCTGATTTTGTGGATGCACACTTTCTCACCCGCGAAAATGTGGATTTCTGGCCTGAAGGCCCTGAACAAGCCGTTCATGCACCTGCACACCCAGTTCAGCGCCGCTCTGCCCTGGGCCGATATCGACATGAACTACATGAACCTCAACCAGAGCGCCCACGGCGATCGCGAGTTCGGTTTTATAGGCGCGCGCCTGTTCGACGACCGCAAGGTGGTTGTGGGTCACTGGCAGAAAGAAAGTGTTCAGGTTCAGATTGACGATTGGGTTCGCGCAGCCATGGGCTGGCACGAAAGCCAGAATCTGAAAGTCGCCCGCTTTGGCGACAACATGCGTCAGGTGGCAGTCACCGAAGGCAACAAGGTATCCGCGCAAATCCAATTCGGTTTCGAAGTGCATGCTTTCGGTCTGGGTGATTTGGAAGCCGTAGTCAGCAAGGTGTCCGACGCCGACGTTGACGCGCAATTGGAAGTCTACAAAAAAGATTACGAAATAGCGCAATCCCTGCTCGACGATGCGCACCAGCTTGAAATGCTGAAAAACGAAGCGCGCCTGGAACTGGGCATGCTGCGCTTTTTCGAGGAAGGCGGTTTCGGCGCCTTTACCAACTGCTTTGAAAACTTGACGGGGTTGACCAACCTGCCTGGCCTGGCCACTCAACGCTTGATGAGTCTGGGTTACGGTTACGGCGGTGAGGGCGACTGGAAAACCGCCGCCATGAATCGCATCGTCAAGGTCATGTCGAAGGGCCGTTCCGGCGGCACTTCCTTTATGGAAGACTACACTTACAACTTCGGCGATACTGACCAGGTACTCGGTGCCCATATGCTGGAAATCTGTCCGTCGATTGCTGATGCCAAGCCCCAGGTGGTGGTGGAGCGACACACTATCGGTTGCAAGGCCGATATCGCGCGACTGATCTTCAGCGGCAAGCCGGGACCGGCCATCAATATCAGCTGTCTCGACCTCGGCTCGCGCTTTCGCATTCTGGTGAATGAACTGGATACGGTGGAGGCGCCCGCCGACATGCCAAACCTGCCGGTGGCCAAGGCCCTGTGGGAGCCCAAACCGAATCTGGAAATTGCTGGCGCAGCCTGGATCCACGCCGGTGGTGCGCACCACAGTGTCTACACCCAGGGCATCAACACCCAGCAGATTATTGATTTCGCGGAAATGGCCGGTGTTGAACTGGTGCTGATCGACGAAAACACCAACATTCGCGAATTCAAAAAGGAACTGCGCCATAACGCGGTTTACTACCATCTGAAACAGGGGATGTAATAGGGGGAAAACGTCCTTTTTGAAATTCGTGCGTGCGACTTAATCATCGACTTGCCGCAGCAGTGGAGAAAGTATGTACCACAAGTTTGACGGAATAATTTTCGACATGGACGGCACCCTGGTCGACAGCGGCAGGCTGCACGAGCTCGCCTGGAGTCAGTCGCTGACTTACTTTGGCATACCCGTGGACCGGCCGCTGATGCGTTCCCTGGCGGGGGTGCCGACGAAGGAAACCGTTGAAATTCTGATTGAGACCTTCGGCTGTACCGTCGACGCCGCTCTGAGCGAAATCAATGCTTATAAGGAACGGGTGGTGCGAGAAAATATCTGCCGCTATGTAAAACCCACGCGTCTGCACAAGATTGCCAGGGAATATTACGGCGTGAAACCCATGGCGGTGGGAACCGGTGCCTATACCGAAGAAGCTCGCAGTATTCTCGAAGCCTGTGACCTTCTGGACCTGGTGGATTTTGTGGTGGGCGCCGACCAGGTTGCCAATCCCAAGCCCGCGCCCGACACTTTTTTAAAGTGCGCGGAGCTTATGGGCGTGCCTCCGCAAAACTGCGTGGTCTTCGAGGATTCAAAACTCGGCCTGCGCGCCGCAGAAGCCGCAGGAATGGAGGGCGTGGATGTGCTCGAAACCTTCGCCATTGAAAATGACTATTTCCTATAGGTGTCAACGCCAACAGCGATAACACCGTCGGCACTTATTTGAAGCTAGCACAATCCGAGGGCCGATTTGGGGTGGGGCTTTTCAAGACCGTCGCCCGCAGGGATGCGGGCGCAGAGCCCCCAGGGATTG
>CAZEWY010000114.1:7988-11164 GCA_964515945.1 uncultured Cellvibrionaceae bacterium | reverse complement strand
CCGCCGCGATACAACGCCTTTTCAATAAGCTATGAGTTAATTGACCGGGCAATCTTGATTGTCGGGTTACGACGCTCGCAGGGGCTCGCATCTAACCCGACCTATCGTACGGTAACCTTCTTAATCGAAGACGCTGCCTTTAATGGCGGAAACAGACATGGCTGTTTCCGCCATTTCTTAATCAACCGCGTTCTGCACCTCATCCGTAGCATCTTCAGTGGCGTCTTGTACCTCATCCACCGATTGATCCACGCTCTCGCCGGTCTCCTCCATGGGGCCCTCGTCAACGTCACAGGCTGTCAATGACAGGCTGGCCAATAACGCAATCAGCAAGATATTCAAATATTTCATGATTCTCTCCTTTGGGTTATGAGATTAAAAGCCAATCCAAGCAAATTCGGGATAAGTGCGACAGCGTCGTCTTGGTCAACACCAAGCTGCCAAAGAGGCAAGCTGAATCATTCAAGCCAGAATCGTGCCATGTCTTTTCATCTTTGTGCTCTCCGTTATCTATTGATGGTCATGATCGATCGCCCGGTCAAGTTAATAAAGGCATTGCTTTTGCAGCCACTGTTTGTTCGGACAAATTAATTCGCTTCCGCGTTAATCGATAGATTGGTATCACCGGTCAGGATGATGCCCGTGAATTTTTGCGCGCGCTTTGGGAGACGTACTTTGGGAGAATCAAAGAACTAATGGAACACGTTATCTCGACCGTTACGCTGACCCAACCTCTGGGTTTATTCATAAATACTTCGTCGGGATCCGGTGAATCGGAAAAGCTCCTGAAGTTGTGGCAGCAGTTGGTTCCCGAGGAGCTGCTCGGTGCAATTTTCAGCGTAAAAGATACATCCGAATATGATCGGGAGCTGGATCGTGCTCTGGCCTATTGCGAAAGCGAAGGAACCACGCTTGTGGTGGCGGGAGGGGATGGGACTTTCAATGGTGTTCTGACCAAGGCTGCATCCAGAAATATACTGTTGGGACTGATTCCGACAGGAACTTTCAATTTTTTTGCACGCTCCCATGGCATTCCGGAAATTCCGGAGGCTGCCATAGAATTCCTGCTCTCGGCAAAACCTGTCGTTCTTCCGCTGGCCTATGTCAACGAGAAGCCTTTTATTGTCAGCGTCAGTATCGGCCTGCATCCGAAAGTTATTGCCGAACGGGAAGCTCATACCCGATATGTCGGCCGCACACGTCTGGCTGCCTGGATTTCCGGCATCTGGACGATTATGCGGGCACGTCATCTGACCCGTGCTATCGTCTGTTCGAACGAATCTCGCGCTCAGATCACCACGCCCCTGCTGCTGATCAATTTCAACTCCGCGCAGCTCTTTGGTCTGGATCGTCGCTTTCAGTACAAGCCGAACAAGCTCGCTGTCCTATGGCTCAAGCCCAGATCCTATTGGGGGCTGTTTTCTTTTATTTTGCGGGGGGTCAGTGGGCATGTGCTTGATGAACAAAGTCTCGAATGTGAATATGTGGATGATCTTCGCATTGAAATCCCCCGAAAATCCATCGGGGTTGCTTTGGATGGCGAGTTGCTTCAGTTCAAATCACCACTGGAATTTCACGTGGAAAAGCAGGGCTTTTCGTGCCTTTTGCAGGGCAAGGTTTTATGAGTTCAGGTTCTACGGTTCAGGGGGCTATGAGTCAAGGGCCCATGACGATAGTGCAGCTTTCCGATACCCATTTCGGGACGGAGTGCGCGGATGTTGAAACAGCACTGATATCAGCTCTAACCGCTATGCCAGCGGATGTCATAATAGTGACGGGAGACGTAACTCAACGCGCAAGAAGTCAGCAATTTGAGCGTGCGCGGAATTTCCTGGCGAAGTTGCCGGATCATCGGCTTATGGTCATACCCGGTAACCATGATATTCCGCTGTATCATTTATGGCATCGCGTTTTCAATCCTTATCGCGAGTTTATAAGCGCATTCAAACAGATCGAAGCCACGCTTGTCACGGATAGCTGTACGATCATTGGGGTCAATAGCAGCTGCCCGATGAAGCATAAGGATGGCGTCTTTACACCGGAGAAAATCGCCCAGGTCACCGAGCAATTACGAAATGCGGGAAACAGCCCCTTGCGTATTGTCGCGGCACATCATCCGGTTGCCGTGGTGCTTCCCGTGGATCGAGAGAACGTTGTGGTCAACGCCGAGGCGGCGGTGGGTGCCTGGAGCGCCGCTGGCATGGACCTGATTCTCGGTGGGCACATTCATTATCCCTTCATGGCACCTTTGAAAGGGTATTTTCCACACCTGGATACCGATGCCTGGATTATGCAGGCGGGTACCGCTGTTTCCAGACGCGTCCGCAGCCGGAAACCCAATAGCTTCAACCGCTTAGTCATCAACGGCAAACGCGAATCAGCTTGCATAGAACAGTGGGACTATGAGCGGGAAGCCTCGAAATTCGAACGGGTCGAATCCTTTACTCCCTGGGCTTGATTGACAGGAGGTTAATCCTTGTCCGGAGGGTGGCTCACATCCGTGAGGACCTGACTGCACTTCTGGCACTCATTGATGATTTTGTTGAGGCACTGAATAACTGCCTGGGGATCTTGCGATTTTTGCAGTTGTAGCCTGGCCAGCTCGGCATTGACCGAAATGGTGTTCAGTGGATTGCGCAAGTCGTGGATGAGCGTGGACAATTGCTCGTAATAGCTCATGATGATTGGTCCTCCCCTGCGCCAGATCCATAGCAAATGGCGCCGCCGTCCGTATGGTGCATGATATGCTGGCAAGTTAATTGTTAGCAGGTTCTATGCCCGCTCGATTTAGGGTGCCAGCTCTTATGTAACGGAAAACCGGGGCTTCGTCCGGCAATCCACTGTAGCCCGGCCCTCTGCTCCGCCAGGATCTCCTGCGGGCAGAAAAGTAGCCGATGCTATTGATTCAGGTGGTTTGCCGACGATTGCCCGATTTCAACCCTCAGCCGACGCTGAGGATAAAGAGCTGCTTTCATAGGCATTCAGGCGGTTATAAAGGGTCTTTAAACTGATGCCTAATACCTGTGCAGCTTTCCGCTTGTCTCCCGCCAGTTGTTCCAGCGTTAGTGTTATCAGTTCGCGCTCGGTCTCTTCAATGGTCTTGCCAACCTGGAGGCCAGATCTGTCGCCATGTTCCTTGGCAAGCGCTTCACCCACCGGTTTTAGATAGTCGCCGG
>CAZEWY010000114.1:0-7978 GCA_964515945.1 uncultured Cellvibrionaceae bacterium | reverse complement strand
GAGGCAATCTGGTGAGGAAGGCTCAATTCCGCTTTTTGCTGCGGGTCGCTCATGATGAATGCGCGGTGAATGGTGTGGCGCAGTTCACGCACGTTGCCGGGCCAGTCATACGCCATCAGGCGGTCGATGGCGCTATCGGGCAATGTGAATGCGGTCCCGACTTCCTGGTTGAGTTCCAGTAAAAATTGTTTGGCCAGCAGTGGAATATCACTTTTGCGCTGTCGCAAGGGCGGAATGGTGATCGGGAATACCGCCAGACGGAAGTAGAGGTCCTCCCGCATGCAGTTATCTTCAGCCAACTGGTTTTCGCTGCGGTTGGTGGCGGAAATCACGCGACAGCGCACCGGAATCTCCTGAGTGCCTCCCAGGCGCACGACCCGGCTGGTTTCCAGTGCACGCAATAGGTTGGGCTGCATATCCAGAGGCATTTCTGTGACTTCGTCGAGAAACAGACTGCCGCCATCAGCCTGCTCAAAAAGGCCCGGCTTGCGGCCTACGGCGCCGGTAAAGGCACCTTTCTCATGCCCAAACAGCTCACTGCCGATGAGTTCGCGGGAAAAAGCACCGCAGTTGGCGGCGACAAAGGGGCCGGAAGAGGGGCTGGCATTATGGATAGCCCGGGCGACCAATTCCTTGCCGACACCACTTTCACCGACAAGCATGACATTGGCCGGCGTCTGGGCGACCCGCTCTATCATGCTGTAGAGATGCTTCATTGACGGCGATTCGCCGATCAGGCAACCATACTGTTTGCCGGCTTCATCGCTGTCGGCACTGTCGCGGTTACCGCTTTTATTGATGAGTGTCTTCAGTTGCTCGAGATCTATGGGCTTTATCAGATAGCTGATATTGGGGCCATAGAGGGTTTTGACCAGGGATTTTACGGCTGGGTGGCCGGTGACTATGGCGACATGGGGCGGATGCCGCTCCTCGGGAAGATCTTCCAGCAAATTGAGGCCGCTGCCATCTGGCAGCATGAGATCCAGCAGCACCATGTCGTAATGAGTTGTGGTAAGCCTGGCGCGTGCACTGGCGACGCTATCAGCTGTATCAACTTCATGATCTAGCAAGCACAGCAATTGTTCCGTCGCTTGCGTAAAGTTCTCATCGTCATCAACTAACAACACCTTGGCCAATGGCAAGTCCTCTTCACTCGGGTGGATTACTGCAGGCACTAATATTGCGGCGCTACTCTACAATTTCAACGGGCATATTAACATAGTTCGAGGCAAAGTTTGGCGCCATTAAAAGAATGGGTTTTCACTGCGGTGGTTGCCGGTAAATCTGACAGGGATTTTGTAATTCTGACAGCGCCGGAGGACCATCAGTAAAGCCTGTCATCCACCCCTTCATCCGAGAAGCAGCGATGTGTTCGTCTGGATAGTCTGGAATTAATATCGAGCAATGGAGGATAGCGCCTGTCGAGATTAAAAGCCACGATAAATTCTTAAAACCTGGTCCAATCACCAGACTTCCGACCAATCATCATTTTCGATTCAATGCATCGGCCGCTTGCGGCTGCCGTAACCCGCCATGTCGGGAGGGTCAGCAGGTTCTTCATTGGAACTCCCACGGTACCCGTTACCGAACAATATTATCCAAACAGTTTATGCGGATGGCGTAATTTAAGCGAATTGGCATGATTTAAGCAAAGCAAAGAAGTTCGAGCCTTCACAAAACGATAGTTAATACGTTTATTAAATGCATTGATTCGAGGAAGATCTCACTGCCTGAGACCCGCCTGGCTATCTATAACGACTGCTGTGTCGACACATAGTTCGCTCACAGCGCTGACGGCCGGGGGGTTTGAGCTACCGGGCAAGCCCGTGACAATCATGCAATCTGAATCCTCAAAGGTGGAAGGCGGATTGCAAGCAGTGAGGTCATCAAAAGAATTTGAGAAGGATCTCGTCGCCCAGGTCAGCGCCGACAATGCCAATAGCGCCGACAACGCCAATAGAGTCCCGGTTACTTAGGTTCTGAGATGGTGGCGACATAACGAAAACGGCGGCGACGAAAACTAACGAGGACATTAGGTGCACTGGTTATGAAGTGTTTGTCAGCTTGTTTTACTGCAATCGCCACTTTAAGTGTAATGGTGTTGTTGACCATGGGTGGTCTGAGCAGTGCTTCCGGTATATTGCACAGCGCTATGCAGGAACAATCCAGCTCAAACACAGCGGAAAAAGTCATTTCCAGCGAACTTGTCGATCACGGCAGAGCGGCTGTTTTTACCGGCGCGGAATTTTCCAGAGACAGGCTCTCCAGAATCAACGTAAGCAACATAAGCCGTTCGGACGACCGTTTTTTAACACTGGAGGCGACCAGTGGAGAGCCGTCGGGCTGGATTATCCAGTCCTACCCGAGCCCATTCGCCGGGAACCAATATGCTCGTGACAGTGTCAATGATATGCCTATTCGGCGGGTGGCGAACGAGAGTTCGGACAAGCTTGAGATAACGCCCGCTGTTTACCAGTTCACCCTTGAATCTTCAGAGCTTGAATCTTCAGGGAAAAGCTCGAAGCTTCATACCAGAGACAGTGCGGCACGCTTCAGTTTTTGAGCCGCCGCGGAAGACCCCGCTTTCATCTTGCCCCCAAGCAAGTATTTGTGGCCAGACCCCCTGGCCACTTTTTTTCCTTTCTTCTACAATCACCCTCAGCCGAATTACTGTCGCTTCTGGGGTTTAGGAGCTTTCTCACTGTGCCACTTTCTCGCTGGGGCATTCCTACCGCACAGACTCCCAGGTTCGCGCATCCGTTCTACCAACGCCGGATACAAAATGGAACTGATAAAAACACACGAATGGTTCTACACCAGCGACAACGAGCCTCGCGGTTACATTGATCCCCATGGGTTGCGGGAACTGTGGTTTCATACAGGAACCACCTGCAATCTGGCTTGCCCATTTTGCCTCGAAGGTTCGAGGCCTGGCGACAAGCGATTACAGCCGCTGCGACTGGACGATGCCGTGCCCTATATCGATGAGGCTCTGGGCCTTGGCGTGGAGCAGTTTTCCTTCACCGGCGGCGAGCCCTTCGTCATCCGCGACTTTATTCGCATCCTGGCCTATGCCTCTGAACACCGTCCATGCCTGGTTTTGACCAATGGCACCGACCCCTTGCTGAAGAGAGCTGATGCCCTGGCGCCGCTCGCCGCGAGCCAGCACCCCATATCCTTTCGCATCAGTTTGGATGCCCCCGATTCCGCGATTCACGATCAGGGACGTGGCACTGGTGCCTTTGCCAAGGCACTGGAAGGTCTCGCATTATTGAACAGCCGGGGTTTCAAAATATCCGTGGCCCGGCAAATGGCGGCGGACGAGGATACGGCCGCGGTCGAGGAGGCTTACCGCGCACTCTTTGCCGATCACGATTTGCCGGCGACTCTGCCGATCATTGCCTTTCCGGACTTTCACCTGCCCGGTGTCGCAGTGGCCACGCCGCAAATCACTGAAGATTGCATGACGCGCTATCAGACGGAGGCAGATCGGCGGGCCTATATGTGTGCTTTCAGCAAGATGGTTGTGAAGCAGGACGGGGTCACCCGCATTTATGCCTGCACCCTCGTGGATGACGATGATCGCTATGCCTTCGATGGCACCCTGGCGGAAAGCCTGAAAGAGCGCGTCATACTGGCGCATCATCGCTGTTATAGCTGCTTTTCCATGGGTGCCTCCTGTAGCGAAATTCAGGACTGACTGCAATGGCGGCGGCAAGCGCAAAACGACAGTCATCGGTTCCGGATGCCATCCCCATTGCTATTTTTGCGAGAGAGCCTGTCCCGGCGCAAACCAAAACCCGCCTGATTCCACTCCTCGGAGCCGAGGGTGCTGCCGCGCTCCACGGGAAGCTGGTCGAGCACGCCCTGGCGGTGGCCCTCGAGGCCGATCTGGGACCGGTTGAGCTTTGGGTGGCGGGTGACCCCAAGGCTCCATTCTTTCAGCACCTGATGTCGCGATACAAAATCGCGCTGCGGGTACAGCCCGACGGAGATCTGGGCCAGCGCATGGCTGCGGTTTTTGCCCAGGCAGACGGCTCACAGCTATTGATGGGCAGCGATTGCCCTATAATCTGTCCCCGGCTTCTGCGGGACTGCGCCCAGGCACTGCGCGAGAATGCCGTCGTGCTTCTGCCCGCGGAAGATGGTGGCTATGGCCTGATCGGGCTGCAAGAGCTTCAGCCGCCGTTGTTTGAGAATATTGAGTGGGGGTCGGACAAGGTTATGGCGCGGAGCCGTGAAATTCTGCGCACCTTCGATCTCCCATGGAGTGAACCCGCCCTTATCTGGGACCTGGACCGCCCCGCGGATTGGGAGAGGCTGCGGCAGGATGGCGCGCTTTACAGGAAGGTGATGAGTTCGCCATAAATGGTCGCATCGGTGTGGTGGATGCTATGCTTGCCAGCTTTCGAAACAATAACGGGTACCACGGCAGGAGGCCTCACCTTTGATATTCAGCCGCAATTTCAGTTGCCGTTTTGTTCCGCCAGCGAATCTTTGGTTTGTTTTGGTGCTGATGATCGGCGCCCAGCCGCTTTTCGCTGAAATAGACGCTGATGTAGGCGCGGTAGCGGACATTCATTTCTCGGCCTGTGACCACAGCTACAAAACACCGGGTGATGCCGAATGCGGGCATCTGACCGTGCCGGAAAATCCCGACAATCCCCAAGGGCGGCACATCTCTCTGAACATCATGCGTATTCCCGCCTTGACCAGCACAGCGGCGGATCCGCTATTCGTCATTGTCGGCGGTCCCGGTGGTGCCGCGGTACAGAGTGCGCGCCAGTATCTTCCCTGGTTTCGCGGCTTGCAGAAACACCGTGATATTATTTTTGTGGATCAGCGCGGCACGGGAGAATCCAATGGACTTCAATGTCGTCTGGGTGAAGGCCAGTTGTTCGACCTGAGTGACGAGGACAGACTGGACAAAGCCGAAGATATGGCAGCCGCTTGTGTCGCCGAACTTGATGCCAACCTGGCGTTTTACACCACTCCCTACGCGGTTGGGGATCTCGATCAGGTGCGCCGCGCTCTGGGTTATGAAAAAATCAATCTCTGGGGCGTTTCCTACGGCACTCGCGTTATTCTCGATTACATGCGCCGCCATCCCGAAGCGGTGCGCACGGCTGTACTCGACAGTCTCGCACCCGTCTCCATACAGCTACCACGCTTTGTGGCGCGGGATGGTAGTCGCGCGTTGGCGCTTGTATTCGAACAATGCGAAAGCGACCCCACCTGTTTCGGGACCTACGGCGACCTGCGCAGTGGATGGGTGAATCTGCTGGATCGCCTGGACGCCGCGCCGCGCACAATCACGTTGTCTCACCCGAGGTCACAGCAGCCCGTCTCCACCTACATCAGTGCCAACACGCTGTCCAGCTGGATGCGTCTGACGCTTTATTCCCGCGAGCTGGCGCCCTTGATACCGGAAGCCATTCAGCGAGCCATTCATGACGACTTCAGTCTCTTTGGCGGCATTGCCCTGCTGGCGGCCGAGGATATTACCGAACACCTGAGTCAGGGTATGCAGACGACTATTCTGTGCGCCGAGGATCGGCAATATGCGCGTATGGCCGGCGCCGGCACAGGCGCGCCCGATGTGGAGGAGACTGAACGCCTGCTACGCCTGGATATCACCGAATCCCTGGAGCGCATATGCGAGTACTTCCCGGCGGGCAAGCTTCCGGAAACCTATTTTGAGCCCGTCCACAGCGAAGTGCCGACGCTTCTGCTATCCGGCAATTACGATCCTGTGACGCCACCCATCTGGGGCCAGCATGTGGCGAGCACTCTGCCCAACAGTCGCCATATAGTCGTGGCGGGTGCCCATCACGGTGTCACCATGCAAGGCTGCGTGTCACGTTTGGTGCAAAACTTTATTGAAGCCGGCAGCGCCGCGGATCTGAAGACCGAGTGCGTGGACACTATTCAGCCGAGGGCCTTTTTTATCGACAGCGCCGGGCCTGCCTTGCAGCACCCGCCAGCTGTGGGAGAGGCATCATGATTCAGGTGACGCAGTTGCACAAGGTCTTCGGCGACGTCACAGCGGTGGACGACATGAGTTTCAGTGCCCAGCGCGGTGAAATATTCGGTTTGCTGGGTCCCAACGGCGCCGGCAAAACCACCAGCCTGCGTATGATCTACGGCCTCTTGCGGCCGACATCGGGCAGCCTCACGGTTGCCGGTATGGACGTCAATGAACAACCGCTGGCGGTGCGCAAGCGCATGGGCGTTCTGCCGGATGGCGGCGGCTTGTATACCCGCTTGACCGCCCGGGAAAATATCGCCTACTTTGGCGCCCTGCACGGCATGAGCAGGGCCTCTATCGACAGGAGTGTCGACGGCTTCGTCGACCTGTTGAACATGGGGGACATCATCGACCGCAAAACCCTTGGTTTTTCCCAGGGAGAGCGGATGAAGGTCAGCCTGGTGCGGGCTCTGGTCCACGATCCCGATTATATTCTCCTGGACGAGCCGACCAATGGCCTGGACGTGGCCACAACCCGTGCCGTCAGACGTCTCTTGCTGAGGATGAAGGATGCGGGCAAATGTATCCTCTTTTCCAGCCATCTGATGCACGAGGTTGCTCAATTGTGTGACCGGGTTGCCATCGTGGTGCGGGGCAGGGTGGCGGCGGAGGGTAGTGTTGCAGCGGTTCAGCAACAGGCGGGTGTGCATACCATGGAGGACGCCTTCGTCCATTTTGCCTATGGAGTTGCCGATGATGGAGAGGAGCGCGCCGGCGATGTTTAACCCGACGATGTTCAGCCAGATAGCCGCCGTACTGAAAAAGGAAATTCTTGACGCGCGGCGGGACCTCAAGGCGATCATGCCTGGGTTGATGATGCCACTGTTGTTTGCCGGCATGACCTACGGCACCATTCAGTTTCTGGTGTCGGTTCGCGACCAGCCTCAGGAGTTCGAGCTCGCCGTCGAGGGCGCGGAACGCGCGCTACCCCTGATCAACGCGCTTCGCGAGTCGGGGATCGAAATAACAGAAGCGCCGGCGGACCCGATTGCAGCGGTCAGTCGCCAGCAGTTGGATATGGTGCTGGTGATACCCGAGGATTTTGAAGAGCGGTTCCGCGCCCAGAAGCGGGCGAATCTGGATCTGATCTGGGATGTGTCGCGCATGGACTCTCACGCCCAGGTGAACTACGTGAAGCAGCAGATCAATCACTGGTCCGCAACCACCGGGTCGCTGCGGCTCCTGTTGCGCGGTGTGAGCCCCGAAGTGTCCCAGGTGCTGGTCATCAGCGACATCAACGTCGCCAGCGATCAGGAAATGGCCAGCAAGGTTTTGGGCAGCCTGCCCATGGTGATTCTGCTGTTCGCTTTCGTCGCCGGTGCCGGTATGTCGTCGGAAATGGCGGCGGGCGAGCGGGAGAATAAAACCCTGGAGCCGGTTTTAATCACGCCCATCGCCCACTCCACCCTGTTTCTGGGAAAATGGGCGGCCGCCGTGCTGGTGACTTTGCTCATCACTCTGCTGGGCGTGGCTTTACAGGTGCTATCCGTCAACAGTGCGCCGCTGGAACAGTTGGGTTTGCGGCTGGTGCTGACACTGAAGGATTTTACCATCATGATGCTTGTGCTCATGCCGGTCATAGTGCTGGCGACGGCGCTGCAACTGCTGGTGTCCTTTTTGTCCAAATCCTTCAAGGACGCCCAATCCTACAATCAGCTCCTCATGCTGCTGCCGGTGGTGCCAGGCATGTATATCCTCCTCTCGGGTGGCAGTGCCGAAACCTGGCAGATGTGGATACCCTTGCTCGGAGCGCAGTGGCTGATTGCGGATATTTTCAGCGGTCAGTCAATCCAGTGGCTGGACGCCGGCGCCGCCGCGGCAAGCGCGCTGGTATTCGCCGCCATCTGTGCAAGAATGGCCATCGGTCTGATGAAGCGGGAAGGGCGGTGAGAGGTAAAGCTTTAAGCGGCAAGCTGCAAGCTCAAGGGAAAAGGGAAAAGGGAAAAGGGA